>JAUMYH010000003.1:0-33825 GCA_030528745.1 Bacteroidota bacterium | reverse complement strand
GGAAAATCATCAGGAAAAAAAGTTATGAACATGGTTTACGGTCTAGGAGCGGCTGTAGTAATATTAGGTGCACTTTTCAAAATCATGCACTGGCCATTTGGAAATGAGATGCTTATTGCTGGACTTGTAACAGAGGCATTGGTATTTACAGTATCTGCATTTGAGAAAGTAGAAGACGAGGTAGATTGGTCTATTGTTTATCCAGAGTTGGCAGGTGGAGAGGCTAGAAAAAAAGAAACAAAAAAACAAGAAGCTACTGAAGCTCAAGGTTTGTTGTCTCAAAAATTAGACAACTTACTTAAAGAGGCTAAGATTGACGGAGAGTTGATGGCTAGTTTAGGGCATAGCATCAGAAATTTTGAATCAGCTGCAAAAGGGATTTCTTCTACTACAGACGGAATTGCGGCTCAAAGAAAATATAGCGATGAAATGTCTATGGCAGCAGCTCAGTTAGAATCGTTGAATAGCCTTTACAAAGTTCAATTAGAAAGTGCTTCTCGCAATGCAGAAGCTAATAAGGAAATTGCGGATAATGCAACTAAATTAAAAGAGCAAATGCAGGCAATGACAGCAAACATTACTTCATTAAACAACGTATATGGAGGAATGCTTTCTGCTATGGGTAATAGAGGCTAACATATTTCTGGTTTAGCATAATAAGAATTAAATTTAACTAAAACTAAATTAGAAGAATATGGCAGGAGGAAAACAAACCCCAAGACAGAAAATGATTAACTTGATGTATTTGGTGTTCATCGCGATGATGGCATTGAATATGTCGAAAGAAGTGTTGTCAGCTTTCGGTCTTATGAACGAAAGATTAGAGGCATCGAATGTTAAGGCTACAGAAAGAAACCAGCAATTTTTATCTGGATTACAAGAAAAGGCTAGTGAAAATGCAGCTCAGTATAAAGATTTGTCTGAAAGAGCTAAAAAAATAGAGGAATTATCAACTTCATTCCATAGCTATATCCAAGGATTAAAAGACGAGATGTTAAAAGGAGAGAAAGATCCAAAGGATTACCAAGTGATGGATAAATCTAAATTTTTAGATGAGCGTTTCTTCATAAGTGGTAAACTTACTCAGCAAGGACAAGAGTTTGTTGATAAAATAGCAGAGTATAAAAATGGAATCACTCAATTGCTAGGAGATAAGTACAAAGCTATAGTTGACGATGTTAATTCTAAATTTTCTACTGATAAAGTAAGAACCAGAGAAGGTATAGAAATGGATTGGTTGAGCTATAACTTTGAAGGATTTCCGATGGTAGCATCACTTACAAAACTTACTCAAATGCAAGCCGATGTTAAGGGAGTTGAGTCTGAAATTTTGAGTGCTATGTTACAAGGTAATTTGGCAGCTCAAGTGTCAATGACCAACTATAAGGCTATTGTGGTGCTAGATAAGAATGCGTTTTATCAAGGAGAAAGTGTAACAGGTAAAGTAGTGTTAGGACGTTATGACGAAAATACAGTACCTACAAGCGTATCTGTAAATACAGGTTCTGCAAAGATAGAGAACGGTCAAGCTATTCTTCAAATGTCAGCAGGTGCGGTAGGAGAGCATGATATTAAAGGTAAATTTGTGTTTATGGAAGGAGGAAATCCAGTTGATATACCAATTGAAGGAAAATATGTTGTGGTACCTCGTCCTAATTCAGCTACAATTTCGGCTGATAAAATGAACTCAATTTATAGAGGTGTGGATAATCCAATGACAATTTCATTTGCAGGAGTGTCTGATAATAATGTAACGGCTAATGCTACAGGTCTTAGAGCAGCTGGTGGTGGAGGTAAATATATATGGAGACCAGATGGAATACAAGGAGAAGATGCGGTAATTAATGTTTCTGGGAAACTGCCTGACGGAACTACAGTGTCTGATAAAAAGACATTTAAAGTACGTAATATTCCTGCTCCTGCGGCATCAATAAGAGGTAAAGTAGGCGGAATGAGAGGTAACAAGCAAGACCTTATTAATTCAACCATATCAGCTTCGTTCCCTGATTTCGTATTTGACGTTTCGGTTACAGTGGTGTCATTTGAGGTATCAGTACCTGGTAGCGGTCGTATGATTTGTCAAGGTAACAGATTTAGTCCACAGGCTCAGGCTGCAATTAATAAAGCTAAAAAAGGAGATGATGTTGTAATTTCTAACGTGAAAACAACTATCGCAGGATCAAATGTAAAAGTTAAAGATTCTTCTCCGTTTATTTGGGAAGTGCAATAAAAATAATATTTAGTCGTTTACCATTTAAGTATAGGTTAAAACAATAATAATATGAATCGTAAAAATCTTTTATTAACGATATTATCTTTCATCGGAGTGTCAGCAACCACTCAAGCACAGATAAATATTCTTAATGCAAAATCTCCTGAGGAGATAGGGATAAAGTCAGATCAACAAAAGATGTTGGAAAATGATGCTCCACTTCCTTATGGATATGTAGATGAAGAAAGAGATATTCTTTATGGTACTATGGTATGGGAGATAATAGACCTTGAACAGAGAGTTAACTTTCCGTTGTATTATCCAACAGAGGATAATTTAGGAACAGAAAGACGTTCTTTATTCAATGTTTTAATCTCGGCTATAGAAAATGGTGAAATAACTATGGTGTATGGTGATTCATACTTCAGAACCAAAAAGACTCTTGAAGAGGTAAAACAAGTATTCCATTACAAAGAGCTTAATGACTATGGTAAGGATACTTGGAATCAGTATTTGGATTTGACAGAAGACGAATTGAAAGAAAGGGGAATACTAACGGAGGAACATTATTCGACTTCTCAAGTAACAGGTGCTGATGTTATCCAGTATGCAATTAAAGGATATTGGTATTTTGATGCCCGTCAAGGAGAACTTAAATATAGGTTAATAGGGCTTTGTCCTATGGCTATTCCTGCTCTTGATAAGTTGAGAGATGGTGATAGAGGTCAGCCTATAGAGTTGTTTTGGGTTTATTTCCCAGATGCCAGAGAAACACTTCATAAAGCCTTAGTGTTTAATGAGGCTAACTCTGCTACTCCGTATAATTTTGACCATTTGTTAAATGCTAGACGTTTTAGTGCTGTGATTTATCAAAAGGAAAATGTATATGGAGATAGAAAAATTGAAGATTATATGAAAGATAACGCACAGTTACAATTGTTGGAAGCTGAAAGAATAAAAGAAAGAATTCGAGATTTTGAGCAAGATATGTGGAGTTATTAAGTATATGAAATCGTAAAAAAAGACTCTTATCATTTGTAGTAGATAAGAGTCTTTTTTATTTTTGTGAAAAAATAAAATGTACGATTATATAATTGTAGGTGCTGGATTAGCTGGAATTGCTTTTGCTCAAATAGCTATTTTAGACAATAAGAAAATTGCTGTTTTTGACGACTCGAGCCTTAAGGCTTCGTCTGAAGCGGCAGCAGGAGTTTTTAATCCTATTATATTCAAACGCTATACACTTACAGAAAACGCCATAGAGCAACTCGAATTACTGAATAAATTTTATAGACAAATTGAAGTTCAGTTGAATCAAAAGTTGTTGTATAAGGTTGATTCGTTAAAAAAGATGAACTCCTTAGAGGACCAGAATATCTTTTTGGAGCGATCTGATAGACCTCTTTTTGCTCATTTTTTAGAAAAAATAATTCGTAACCAGAACAATTCTATAGTAGCACCTTATGGTTTGGGTTTGGTTCGACAAACAGGTTATATTGACGTGAAATTGTTATTGACTTCGTATAAAGATTTTCTGAAAAAGGAAGCCTGTTTTTTTGACACTTCGTTTGATTATTCCAATCTTAGGATTGAAGATGGTAATATTTATTATGGAGATATAGTAGCTAAAAACATCATTTTCTGTGAGGGGTATAATCTGAAAAAGAATCCTTTTTTTGCAGACGAATTGCCTCTTGATGGGGTTAAAGGAGAAGTATTAGAAATATATTCAGAAGAAATGTATTTGGATAAGTTGCTGAAGGGGTCAATATTTATACTTCCAACCAAACAAAATCATTATCTGGTTGGGGCAACCTACAATTGGGAAGACAAAACAGATGTTCCTACACTTAAAGGTAAGCAATATTTAGAGCAAGAGCTATCCAAGTATATCACATGTTCGTATAAAATAGTCAATCATTATGCAGGAATTAGACCGACAGTTAAGGATAGACTGCCATTATTGGGAAGACACCAGCAGTATAGCAATATGTATATTCTGAATGGAATGGGAACCAGAGGAGTGATGAACTCGCCGTATTATGCACAATTATTGTATGATTTTATCACTAAAGGAATTCCTCTGGATACCAGAATCAATATAGAAAGATTTAGAAGAAAATGAGAATAGATATAATAACAGTAGTACCAGATTTGTTAAGAAGTCCTTTTGAAAACTCGATATTGAAAAGGGCAATTGAAAAGAAATTGGTAGAAGTTCAGATTCATAATCTGAGAGATTTTACAAATAATAAACATAAGAACGTAGATGATTATCAATTTGGAGGAGGTGCAGGAATGGTTATGATGATAGAGCCTATTGATAATTGTATTACAAAATTAAAGTCGGAAAGAGATTATGATGCGATAATTTATATGACTCCAGACGGCAAAACTCTTAATCAACAAATGGCAAATCAAATGTCTTTACTTAAGAACATTATCATATTATGCGGTCATTATAAAGGAGTAGATCAGCGAGTTAGAGATATGTTTATCACCCATGAAATATCCATAGGTGATTATGTGTTGTCTGGAGGGGAGTTAGGAGCTTTGGTGTTGTCAGATGCTATTATACGATTGCTTCCTGGAGTGTTGAGCAATGAAACTTCTGCTCTAACAGATAGTTTTCAAGACAATTTGTTAGCCCCTCCAATTTATACAAGACCTGCCGAATACAAGGGTATGAAAGTTCCTGACGTTTTGTTAAGTGGTAATTTCGCTAAGATTGATCAGTGGAGGGAAGAAATGGCACTGAAGCACACTCAAGACCGTAGACCAGATTTATTGAGTTAGGGATTTTGTAATATTTAGAGTGGTAAGTGAATAAAATAAACTTTATTTTGTTGTGTATTAATAATATTAGTTGTAATATTGCATCGTATTTGGTTAAAAGACAAAAGAAATTATGAAAAAGATGAAATTTTTGATAGCTCTTATAGGAATGTTAGCTCCAGTAACATCTGTGATGGCTCAAAGTTATTCTTATGGGAACGATCCTTGTGTGGGGAGTCGTAGAAATGCTAATTGTTATTGGGATTATGAGGCTGTTCCTATAAAATGTGTATGTGATCTTCCAATATCAGATAGTTTTGGATATATATTGTTGGTGTTGGGGGTTGGATTGACATTTTATGTTATGAACAAAAAAGGAATGTTAGCAAGAAGTTAGTTCCTTCTTGCTATCTGTTGGTTCGGTATAATTGACTTACATATTTTCCGATTACATCAAATTCGATATTGACTAAATCACCAATGTTTAGATTTTTGAATGTTGTATTCTCGAAAGTGTAAGGTATGATTGCTACCGAGAATTGATTTTTTGTAGAATTTATTATAGTAAGGCTCACTCCATTGATTGTGATTGAGCCTTTTTCTATTGTAATATTTCCGAGTTTAGAATCGTATTCAAAGGTGTAGATGGTGCTACCTTCCAAGGTATTGATAGCTGTGCAAGTAGCTGTTTGGTCTACGTGTCCTTGTACGATATGCCCATCGAGTCTGTCACCAAGTCTTAATCCTCTTTCAAGGTTTACCAAATGCCCTTCTTTCCAAGAGGTTATGGCGGTTTTGTTAATGGTTTCTTCTATTGCTGTAACTGTGTAGGAGTCGTTATTAATGCTGACTACTGTAAGGCAGATGCCGTTGTGAGCTACGCTTTGATCGATTTTCAGTTCGGCTGTAAAATCAGATGTAACTTCTATATCGAGGTTGTTTTGATTTGGCGTGATTTTTTTAATAACGCCAATACTTTCGATTATTCCTGTAAACATGTTATTTTATTTTATTAAATTTGCAGTAAATATATAATAAATAAACTGTAATGACAAGAGTTTTTGAAAATATAAAAGTAGGGGTGTCGATAGGAGATCTTAACGGAATTGGTTCAGAGGTAGTTTTGAAAACCTTTGAAGATTCAAGAATGTTAGAGTTTTGTACGCCTATTATATTTGCTAATGCTAAATTGATTTCGTATTTCTTGAAAGTGCATGGGGTAAGTTTGCACTACAATGTGATTGATGATGTGGAGCAAGTGGTGGCAGGAAAGATAAATATTCTGAATGTGTGGAAAGAAAATGTAAATATAGAGTTTGGAAAAGAAAATCGAGAGTTGGGCAAATATGCGATATTGTCGTTCAAACAAGCCACACAAGCTCTTAAAGAAGGTAAGATAGATGTACTTGTTACAGCTCCGATAAATAAATATGTAGTGGATTCGGAGGAGTTCAAGTTTGTAGGGCATACTCAATATCTTTCGCAAGAATTAGAAGGAGAGGCGTTGATGCTTTTGATGTCGGAAGAGTTAAAGGTTGCCCTAGTTACAGAGCATATCCCTGTAAAGGAAATAGCTTCTAAATTGAACTCTGCTTTAATTCGTTCTAAGATTGAGTTGTTAGAGAAAACGCTTGTTCAGGATTTTGGAATAGCAAGACCAAAAATCGCAGTACTAGGGCTTAATCCTCACAACGGAGATAACGGAATTATTGGAAAAGAAGAGCAGGTGCTAATAACGCCTTTGTTGAAAAAGATGTTTGAAGAGGGACATTTTGTGTTTGGTCCATTTGCTTCTGACGGTTTTTTTGGAAATCAAATGCACAAAGAGTTCGATGCTATTTTGGCGATGTATCACGATCAAGGGTTAGTGCCGTTCAAAACGATTTCTTTTGGTATGGGAGTCAATTATACAGCAGGATTGGATAGGGTGCGTACTTCGCCCGATCATGGAACGGCGTTTGATATAGCAGGTAAAAGAAAAGCGGATTGTTCATCGTTTAGAGAAGCGGTATTTAGAGGGATTGAGATTTACAAAACCAGACAGGAGTATAACAAAATAAGTGGTAATCCACTTAAAGTAGTAAAAGGACAGTCTGAAGAAAAGAAAGAAAGGTTGGTGTAGATTTGTAATAATCCAAATCGCCTTTTGTAAGATGAGATGGAGCGGTATAAGTTAGGTAGAAATATTTTGTGTTGGAGCGTTTGGTGTTTTCCAAATGATAAAAATTCTTTTTGTATAGAATTAGAAAATAATGTTGATTTTCAAAAAAATATTTTTATTTAGATAAAAAGTTGTATATTTGCCCACTGATAAGACGGTAATTGTATGCTTAGAGAATATTTGATACCATTTGTGGGGCTTAAGTTGGGAAAGCATCAATTTGATTTTCAGGTCAAAAAGGATTTTTTTGAGGCATTTTCTTATACTGAATTTGAAGGTGTAGATGTGCAGGTGGATTTGGTTTTGGATAAGAAAACGACTTTTTTGGAATGTGCATTTTCACATAAAGGAAAGGTTAGAGTTCCGTGCGATGTAACAGGGGAGTTGTTTGATTTGCCAATTGAGGGGGAGTTGAATGTGATAGTTCAGTTTGGAGAGGAATATAATGATGATAATGAGGAATTGTTGATACTGCCTCATGGTGAATCTCAGTTAAATGTGGCTCAATATATTTATGAAATGATAGTTTTGTCAGTTCCATATAGGAGGGTTTCTGTAGATGACGAGCAAGATGTGGAAGTGTGGAATGAGGAATCGGAGGAGGAGAAAGAAATTGATCCTAGGTGGGAAAAGTTAAAAGAATTGTTGAATAATAAGAAATAAGTTAATAATATTTAAGTTATGGCACATCCAAAGAGAAAAACTTCGAAAACAAGAAGAGATAAAAGACGTACACACTATAAAGCATCTGTACCTCAGATTGCTACATGTCCAGTAACAGGTGAGGCTCATTTGTATCACAGAGCTTACTGGCACGAAGGTAAAATGTACTACAGAGGACAAGTTGTTATAGATAAATCAGAATCTGTAGCATAATGATTTTATGAAGATGAGATGATAAACTCTCCTATTTTTAGGAGGGTTTTTTGTTTTAGAAAGGTTTGTTTTTAGATTGGAAAAGACTGAAAAACATTTGTATCTAAAATAAATGTCAAAAAATTTTTATAAAAGTTATTTTTTTGTAACTTGCGTATATTAATAAAGAGGATAAATATGACGAAAATTACAGCAGCTATAACGGCGGTAGGGGGTTATGTTCCTGATTTTGTATTGACAAATAAATTGTTAGAGCAGATGGTAGATACCAATGACGAGTGGATTACCTCGCGTACAGGAATTAAGGAACGCAGAATTCTAAAAGAAGAAGGTAAAGGCACCTCGTATATGGCTGTTAAAGCAGCTCAAGATTTGATTAAGAAAAGAAATCTAGATCCTAAAGAAATTGATTTGGTGATAATGGCAACTACAACTCCTGATATGCCAGTGGCTTCTACAGGAGTGTATGTGGCATCGCAAATAGGGGCAGTTAATGCTTTTGCTTTTGATTTACAGGCAGCATGTTCTAGTTTTTTGTACGGAATGTCATTAGCGTCATCGTACATAGAATCAGGTAGATACAAAAAAGTGTTGTTAATAGGAGCAGACAAAATGTCGTCTATTATAGATTATACAGATAGAGCAACTTGTATTATTTTTGGAGATGGTGCAGGAGCGGTACTTTTTGAACCTAATTTTGAAGGACTTGGGTTTCAGAATGAAATACTTAGAAGTGATGGTATTGGAAGACAATATCTGAAAATTGAGGCAGGAGGTAGTATATTACCAACCTCGGAGCATACCCTTCAAAACAAACAACATTTTGTTAATCAAGAAGGGCAGACAGTGTTCAAATATGCTGTATCAGGTATGAGTGATGTTTCGGAAAAAATAATGAAACTCAACAATTTAACTACCGAAGATGTAGATTGGTTGGTGCCACATCAGGCAAATAAACGAATCATAGATGTAACAGCCGATAGAGTTGGTGTAACACCAGATAAGGTTTTGGTGAACATTGAAAAATATGGAAATACAACTTCTGGAACTTTGCCTTTATTGTTACATGACTTTGAATCAAAACTTAAAAAAGGAGATAATTTAATTTTTGCTGCCTTTGGTGGAGGTTTCACTTGGGGAGCTATTTATTTAAAATGGGCGTATAATACAAAATAAAAATATAAAAATATGGACTTAAGAGATATTCAGAATTTGATTAAATTTGTAGCAAAATCAGGAGCTACAGAAGTAAAACTTGAAATGGAAGATGTGAAGATTACAATCAAAACCAATTCAAGTACAGAGGGTAGTGAGCCTATGGCTTATGTACAACATATTCCTGTGCCAAATCAAGTTATAGCTCAACCTCAAGTAGTTGCTACTCAGCCTGTAGTTGCAGCAGGAGGAGATGCTCCAACTACAACTTCAGATGAATCGAAGTATTTGGTTGTAAAATCACCTATGATTGGAACATTCTATAGAAAACCAGCTCCAGACAAACCTGCTTTTGTTGAGGTTGGAAATACCATTGCAGAAGGAGATGTACTGTGTGTGATTGAAGCTATGAAACTATTTAACGAGATAGAATCTGAATTTTCAGGGAAAATAGTTAAAGTATTGGTAGATGATGCTACTCCAGTGGAGTTTGATCAGCCGTTGTTTTTGGTAGATCCATCATAAATAAAAATAGGTTCAGTATTAGCAAAACATCAGTAGTGTTTTGTACAAGAATTAAATTTAATTAAATATATAAACGAATGTTTAAGAAAATATTAATTGCAAATAGAGGAGAGATAGCACTAAGGGTTATCAGAACTTGTCGTGAGATGGGTATCAAAACTGTGGCAGTGTACTCAACGGCAGATGCTGAAAGTCTGCATGTTAGGTTTGCTGACGAGGCGGTTTGTATAGGGCCTGCTCCTAGCAATTTGTCATATCTAAAAATGTCGAATATAATTGCAGCTGCAGAAATTACTAATGCAGATGCAATTCATCCAGGCTATGGCTTTTTGTCTGAAAATGCTAAATTTTCGAAAATTTGTCAAGAAAGCGGAATTAAATTTATTGGTGCATCGCCAGAGATGATTGATAAGATGGGGGATAAAGCCTCGGCTAAAGCAACGATGAAAGCGGCAGGAGTCCCAACTATTCCAGGTTCTGACGGTTTGTTAGAGTCTTATCAACAAGCAGCACAAATAGCAAAAGAAATAGGGTATCCAGTAATGTTGAAGGCTACTGCTGGAGGTGGTGGTAAGGGAATGAGAGCTGTATGGAAAGAAGATGAACTTCAGAAAGCATGGGAAGGAGCTAAACAAGAAGCAGGTGCTGCATTCGGAAATGATGGTATGTATATGGAAAAACTTATTGAAGAACCAAGGCATATCGAAATTCAGATTGTGGGAGATGCTTACGGAAAGGCTTGTCATCTTTCGGAAAGAGATTGTTCTGTACAAAGGCGACATCAGAAATTGACCGAAGAAACGCCATCTCCATTCATGACAGACGAGCTTAGACAAAAGATGGGTGAGGCTGCGGTAAGAGCTGCAGAGTATATCAAATATGAAGGTGCGGGTACGGTAGAATTCTTGGTTGATAAACATCGCAACTTCTATTTTATGGAAATGAATACTCGTATTCAGGTAGAACACCCTATTACAGAGCAAGTTATTGATTATGATTTGATAAGAGAGCAGATATTGGTAGCAGCTGGAGTGCCTATTTCGGGAAAAAATTATCTTCCAAATCTACATTCGATAGAGTGTAGAATTAATGCTGAAGACCCTTACAATGGTTTCCGTCCTTCGCCTGGGAAAATTACGATATTCCATGCGCCAGGAGGTCATGGCGTAAGATTGGACACGCATGTATATGCAGGATATGTGATTCCGTCTAATTACGATTCGATGATAGCCAAGTTGATAACTACTGCTCAAACTCGTGAAGAGGCTATTGCTAAGATGAAAAGAGCGTTAGATGAATTTGTGATTGAAGGAGTTAAAACAACAATTCCTTTCCATAGACAATTGATGGATGATCCTAATTATTTAGCAGGAAATTACACTACAAAGTTTATGGAAACTTTTGAAATGAAATAAAAAACATCAATAAACAAGTAAGGCTGTCTTTTTGGGCAGCCTTTATTTTTTCAGAAAACTATGTTTTGGACACTTTGCCAAAGCACTAAAATTTTGGTAAAGTGCTTTGAAGTCGTATTAAGGCTGGGAAATCTAAGCCAAATAAAAAGTCAAGACAAGTTTTCAAAAAAACTATTTTTATCTTTTAGTAGTAAAGGTAATATTTATTACTTTTGTAAAAAGAAATTTCTTAAAGGATAGATGATTATAACACTTACATCAGATTACGGATTATCAGATAATTACGTAGGTATTTTGAAGGGAATGCTGTACTCAAAGTTGCCTCAATGTAATTTGGTGGATATTTCACATAATGTAACACCATTTTCGGTTAGTAACGCTGCATATATGATAGGTGGAGCGTATAAATATTTTCCAGAACAGACCGTACATCTGATTATGGTGGACGCTGAAATATCACAATATGTTATGCCTGTGGTGGTATTTTGGAAAAATCATTATTTTGTTACAGTTGATAATGGGATTCTGAGTATTTTGACTCGTGATGATCAAAATAAAACGATATTCAAGTTACCATATAGAGCCGAAAATAGAGATACTTATTTAATAGAGATAGCAACAGCTATAGCTCAAGGTCAATCGATATTAGATTTAGGTGGTGAATTAGGTGTGCTTAAGGAAATGTCTATTCCTAATATAGCTGTTAATCAAGATGATACGATAAATGGAATAGTTATTCATAACGATAGATACGGAAATGCAATAACGAATATCAAGCGTGATGATTTTGAAAAAATCAGGGCAGGACGTAATTACGAAATTTCTTTTAGAAACTCGAAAATTTACAAGGTATACAATAGTTATATTGATATTACGCACGAAAAACAACCAACCAACGCTGAAAAATTAGCTATTTTTAACTCAAATAACCTTCTTGAGATAGCTCTTTGGAAGGCTAGTCCAAAAAATGGAACTGCCACAACACTCTTGGGGTTAGAATTAAATACAACTGTTAGTGTAAAGTTTTTCACTGAATAAAATAATTTTTAATAATTCTAAATAAGTTGTATATTTGCAACGTTAATTATTTAATTTTTATTTATTATGAATCTAACATCGATATTTAAGAAAGGCAATTTGGCTTTTATTGGTTTATTAGGGACTTTTGTGGTAAATGCTCAGGTTTCAGAGTATGGTTTTTCGCATCAGGTGGACACTTATTCAGAATTATCATCACCTACTGTTTTAATTCAGGCTACTGCTGATAATGATTATGATGTGTTTTATCAAGCCTTACCTGAGGGTACTATTCCATTTTTATTTAATTTTAATGGGAATAATTATAATACATTGACTATCTTTTCAGATGGTTTTGTAACCTTTGGTGATTATTTGCCTGGGACTTCGTATAGCTATCAACCCATTACCACTACTTCAGAATCTTATATGGGGGTAGTGGCTGCTTTTACAGATGATTTGGTAGCTTTACGCCAAGATAATAATCTAGGTCAGATAGCTTATGGGGTTGAAGGAGATGCTCCTAATAGAGAATTTGTAATTGAATGGAAAAATTTTACAAGATACCAATGGACCGGCTATGACACGGATTATTACAAACTTAATTTCCAGATTAGGCTTCACGAAAATGGGGACATTAGGTATAGATACAATGTATTAGCTCAAGGACAGCCATTAAACAGATATATTTCGGTAGGTCTAAAGGGAGCTTCTTTTGATGATTTTGCAACTCGTTTTGCTGAAGATACGGATGTTCAAAATTGGACTTCAACAGTTACAGGAACAGCTCAAACACAAAAAATTTATACCGCTCATAATATACTTCCACCAGTGGGTTTGACTTATCATTGGACAAAACCTGTTATAACTCAACAAGTAGAGCAAGTTCAGATAACGATGGCTTCGGGGGGTAGTACTACGCTTACAGAGGTAGGACAAACAATACAATTATTGGCAAATGTGATTCCTGCGTCAGTAAATCAAGAAGTAAATTGGGAGGTAGTTTCAGGAATGGACGTAGTTTCGATAGATGCTACTGGAGTGGTAACTGCTATCGCACAAGGAGAGGCAACGGTAAGGGCTACATCGGTATTAGATGGTTCGAAGTTTGAAGAAATTATTGTACAAGTAGAATTAGAAGATGATTGTCAGCCTATGGCTACTATTGATGAGAATTTTGGTTTGTTTACTACTTTTCCAGCAAATTGTTGGGGAGCTAGTCAAGTGCCGATTCCAGCAATGATGATGATTGTTGGAGGAGCTATTCAATTATATAGTTTTACGTTGCCAAATTCACCTATCTATATTGTAACACCAGAGCTGTCTACTATTGATGGAATGCATAGCCTATCTTTTGAAGTACAATCAGTATCAGCCACAGGAACAGAAATTCAGATAGGAACATTAACAGATCAAAATGATTTTAGTACGTTTATAGCAGTAGGAGATACAATAAACCCTGAATCAGGACAAACTTATACAACAGTATCAATTCCTGCTCAATTAGGACATAAATATGTAGCTATTAAATTTATACCAAATGGAAGTCACAAAGCAATTGTTATAGACAATATCAGATGGCAACCAGATACAGTAGGTATAAATGAATTTGAAGAAGAATCATTGTTGGTATATCCAAATCCAGTATCAGAACATTTGTTTGTTAAACATTCAGATGGAATTAGATGTGTTAAAATATTTGATATACAGGGTAATAAGGTTTTGAGTGTTAATGATTTTGAGTTAATTAATATTTCTCAATTGTCAGCAGGAATGTATTTATTGCACATCACAAGTAATTTAGGAGATGTACAGGTAAGAAAAATTATAAAAAAGTAGGGATTTAGGTATAAAATTTGATATATTTGTCAGGAATAATAATTTTTTTTAATATGAATAAAATAATAATAACTGTATTTTCGATTTTAGGAGCATTAACCGTACAGGCTCAGTGTAATAAGCAGACAAATATTAATGAAAACTTTGATAAATGGAAAGACATCGACCAGTGTTGGGATGTTTATTCGGGGGAAGCTATGCTTTTTGCAAAAGAAGGAAAAGTTGTATTCTATTCAATGACTTCTCCAAATGAGGAGATGTATTTAGTAACACCAAAGTTAAGTAAAGGAACTTATACAGTATCTTTAGATGGGGTAGACAAAAACACTAAGGCTACGTTAGTATTATACGCAATTACTGATTTTTCCGATGTTAAAACATACACACCACTTACCAAAGCTGTGGATGTTAATGGTCAGACCATAAAGAATACCATTACGATAAATCAAGACCTTAGGATAGGTATTAGAGTTAATCTGCCAAATGTACATCAGGCAGTGTATATTGATAATGTAGTTATTACTAAAAAATAGAAGTCAAAAATTATTGTATTTTATAAAAAACTAGGTTTGTATGTTTTGCAAACCTAGTTTTATTTTTTTTTAGAATATAAAGTAATAAATTTGCCATATTATTTTACCAAAATAGAATATGATGTCATTAGAGAAGTATTTTGAAAAATATCGAAATAATATTATAGGGATAGAGCAATATTTTCATTCTCCGATTGGTCGAAAAAAAATAGTTTATGCGGATTGGACGGCTTCGGGGAGGCTTTATTTGCCCATAGAGCAAAAATTGATTAATGAATTTGGACCTTATGTAGCCAATACACATACCGAAACCACAGTATCAGGTACAACGATGACTTTGGCGTATCATAAAGCAAAAGAAATTATAAAGAAGCACGTAAACGCCTCAGAAGATGATATCTTGATTGCTGCTGGTACAGGGATGACAGGAGTAGTGAACAAGTTTCAAAGAATTTTGGGAATAAAGGTTCCTGAAAACTTACAAAAATACACGGACATACCTCAAGAAAAAAAACCTGTGGTGTTTATTTCTCATATGGAGCATCATTCCAATCAAACTTCTTGGCTCGAAACCATAGCTACTGTTGAGGTAATACCTGCTTGTCCAAAAGGACTTATTTGTTTGGATAGTTATAGAGATTTACTTGAAAAATATAAAAATTATCCGCTGAAAATAGCTTCGATTACAGCCTGTTCCAATGTAACTGGGATTCAGACTCCTTATAGAGAAATTGCTAAAATAACACATCAATATAAAGGTGTTTGTTTTGTAGATTTTGCTTGTTCAGCACCTTATGTCGAAATAGATATGCATCCAAACGATGAAGAGTATTTAGATGCTATTTTTTTCTCGCCACATAAATTTTTGGGAGGACCTGGTACTTCGGGAATACTAATTTTTAACAAAAAATTATATAAAAATATAGTTCCAGATCATCCTGGAGGAGGAACTGTGAGTTGGACAAATCCGTGGGGCGAACACAAATATCTGGATAATATAGAAGAACGAGAAGATGGTGGTACACCAGGTTTCTTGCAAGTAATCAAAACAGCTTTGGCTATCCAACTCAAAGAACAAATGGGGGTAGACAAAATGTTGGAAAGAGAACACGAAATCCTAGAGAAGATGTTTGGAAGGCTTCAGCAGATTCCAAATTTGGTCGTTTTGGCGGATCAGCATACCAACAGACTTGGTGTGATTTCGTTTTATATTGAGGATTTGCATTATAATTTGGGGGTTAAATTGTTAAATGATTATTTCGGAATCCAAAGCAGAGGAGGTTGTAGTTGTGCGGGAACTTATGGGCATTATTTGTTGCACGTAGATAAAGAAAAATCCAACAATATCACTTGCCAAGTCTCTGAAGGGATACTCTCAGAAAAGCCAGGTTGGATTAGAGTGTCGATTCATCCGACCACCACTGATGCAGAGGTCGATTTTATTTTAGATGGTATCGAACAAGTAGCTCAAAATTATAAAGAATGGGGCAAAGATTATCAGTATAATAAGTTTACAAATGAATTTTTGCACAAAGATGCAGTAAATCATGAAAAACAAATAGTAGAAAAAATATTTCAAGCCTTGTAACCTTGAATAATATTAATGATATAAAAATAGACATGAGAAAAATATTGGTTATAGGGGCAGGGCGTTCGGCCTCGTCTCTTATAAAATATCTTTTGGAAAAATCAGAGGAAGAAAATCTCGAAATAATTATTGCTGATATTTCCTTGGAATTGGCTCAACGAAAAATAAAAGGATTCTCCAGAGCCAGAGCATTAGAATTAGATATTCAAAATATAGAACTTAGAGAAAAAGCTATTTCAGAGGTAGATTTAGTAATTTCGATGCTTCCTGCCACAATGCACATCGAAATAGCAAAAGATTGTGTGAAGTTCAGAAAGCACTTGGTTACAGCATCGTATATAACAGAGCAGATGCAATCCTTAGATCAAGAAGTTAAAGAAAATAAGCTGGTGTTTATGAATGAGATAGGGCTTGACCCAGGTATCGATCACATGAGTGCTATGCGAATTATAGATAGAATACGCGATAACGGAGGGAAGATGTTGCTGTTCGAGTCGTTCTGTGGAGGACTTGTAGCACCCGATAGCGATACGAATTTATGGAATTATAAGTTTACTTGGAATCCACGAAATGTGGTATTAGCAGGACAAGGTGGTGCAGCAAAATTTATTCAGGAAGGAACCTACAAATATATCCCTTATCACAAATTATTTAGAAGAACAGAGTTTTTTAACATAGAGGGTTATGGTAGATTTGAAGGATATGCCAATCGAGATTCGTTAAAATACAGAAGTATTTACGGATTAGATGATATTTTAACCCTGTACAGAGGTACTATTCGTAGAGTAGGATTTTCAAGGGCTTGGAATATGTTTGTGCAATTAGGTATGACAGACGATAGCTATATTATCGAAAACTCTGAAAATATGAGTTATAGAGAGTTCGTTAATTTGTTTTTGCCATATAGCCTTACAGATTCGGTAGAGCTTAAGGTTCGTTATCAGTTAGGTATAGAACAAGATGATATTCAGTGGAATCGACTCACAGAGCTAGATATATTTAATCCGAATAAAATCATCGGAATCAAAAGAGCTACACCAGCACAAATTTTAGAAAAAATTCTTTCAGATAGTTGGACGTTACAACCAGAAGACAAAGATATGATAGTGATGTATCATAAGTTTGGTTATCAGATAGATGGAGAGAAAAAGCAGATTGACGCAAGTATGGTGGCAATAGGCGAAGATCAAACCTATACCGCTATGGCCAAAACGGTAGGATTGCCAGTTGCTATAGCAGCCATTCAGATTTTGAACAATAAGATACAAACCTATGGCGTTCAGTTGCCTATCAAAAAAGAAATCTATACGCCAATTTTGGAAGAACTCGAGAAGTATGGTGTTGAGTTTAAGGAAGTTGAGGTGGCGTATTGTGGATACCAATAAGAAAAAACGTGAGAAAGTTAAGTGTAATAATGGTTATAGGGAGTTTTTTTACCTTTTACGGACAAGTGCCAGAGGGGTACTATGATTCTGCAACAGGTCAAGGGTATGAGCTGAAAACGCAATTGTATCATATAGTGAAGAACCATACCGAAACAACTTATGCCAGTTTGTGGAATTTATATAATCACAATTCCTATAAGGATTTTTATTACGAAAACGATCAAACATTATTGGATATTTATTCGGAAGTACCCAACGGAGAAGACCCTTATAATTACCAAATTCCCACAAATCAAAATTCAGGAATTTCAGGAGGGGAGGGGACAAGCTATAATAGAGAGCATCTGATACCCCAGTCGATATTTGGTTCGGCTATGCCAATGATGTCCGACGCTCATCATATACTACCTGCTGATAGTCATGTGAATGCACAAAGGGGGAATTTGCCTTTCGGAAATGTAATTCAGGCGAATTGGGTTTCGATGAATGGCTCAAAACGAGGCAGTTCGCAGATGAATGATTATGTAGGTAACGTATTTGAACCCATTGATGAGTTTAAAGGAGATGTTGCCAGAAGTTTTTTCTATTTTGCAACCCGATACCAAAATTTAATCCCAAACTGGAATTATCCGATGTTTGATGGCAGTTCGAACAAGGTGTTCAAAGATGAATTTTTGGCAATTTTGATACATTGGCATCAAATCGATCCTGTAAGTGATAGGGAAAGAGCCATTAATGACAGAATTTATAATTTACAAAACAACAGAAATCCATTTGTGGACGTTCCTGATTATGTAGATATGATTTGGGGTGATGAACTTGATGTAAATCAGTATCAAATCCAAAGTACAATTTCTATTTATCCAAATCCAGTGAATGATGGTGTTCTGGAAATAGAATCCGCAATGAGTTTGAAGGAGGTGGCGTTGTATACAAAAGAGGGTAAAATGCTGTATCGAATAGATGCAAATTCTAATTATATAAAGTTTAGAAACCTTTCAAAAGGTATGTATCTATTGAAAATAAATACATATTCGACCAGAAAAACCTACAAAATAATTGTTAATTAAAAAAAACATTTGAGAATTAAAATATTGTTTGTATATTTGCCTTTTCAAAAGAAAGGAGGTGTATAAGTTATGTTGATAATACCAATTAAAGATGGAGAGAATATAGATAGAGCTCTGAAAAGATATAAGAGAAAATTTGATAAAACAGGTGTTGTGCGTCAGTTAAGATCGCGTCAAGCCTTTACGAAGCCTTCTGTTTCTAGAAGAGCCGAGATTCAAAAAGCTCAGTATATACAACGATTAAAAGATAGTTTCGAAATATAATTCTAAAATATCTTGCAAAATTACAACCATTGTATAAAAAGTTTATTAACTTTGTATACAATGGTTTTTTTATGGAGCAAAATTTAAAAGCATTTGTAGATTATCTTTTGTACGAAAAAAAATATTCTCCCCAAACGGTGGTGTCTTATCGGAGAGATATACAATCGTTTTATGAATTTTTGACTGTTGAATTTCAAGAGACTTCGTTTTCGAGGGTGCAATATGCTTTGGTCAGAAGTTGGATAGTGTCATTGTCTGAACAAAAACTATCGAATAGTTCCATAAACAGGAAGATTTCATCGTTAAAAACATTCTATAAGTTCTTGCAAAAAATAGGTCAGATAGATGTGGATATATTTGCAAGGCACAAGTCGCTTAAGAATAAAAAGAAGATTCAAATTCCATTTTCAAAACAAGAATTGTTAGATGTAAAGAAGATTGAATATCAAAATGATTTTGAGGGAGTAAGGGATAGGCTTATCATAGAGTTGTTTTATAGTACTGGTATTCGTAGGGCGGAACTTATATCGATTCGGCTTCGAGATGTGGATTTGTCTACCTCTACCCTAAAGGTGTTGGGGAAAAGAAACAAAGAACGTATAATACCTTTACTGAAAGGTGTGCAAAAATTAATACAAGAGTATTTGAGTTATAGGTCTGATTTAGAGGTTATTGAAGATGTTGAGTTTTTTTTTCTTACAAAAAGAGGAATAAAAATGTACGAAATGCTTGTTTATCGTATAATAAATGATTATTTTAGTGCTGTATCTGAGAAGTTAAAAAAGAGTCCTCACGTGCTTAGGCATTCGTTTGCTACACATCTTTTGGATAATGGAGCAGATTTGAACTCGGTAAAAGAGTTGTTAGGGCATTCTAGTTTGGCTTCTACACAGATATATATAAATACGAATTTGCAACAGATAAAGGAAGTGTATAGTAAATCACATCCGCACAATAAATAAAGTTTAACATATTATAAAATATAAAGTTATGAAAGTAAATTTGAATGCAGTAGGTTTTTCAGTGGATAAAAAACTAGTTGAATTTATTCAAGTGAAATTGGATAAGGTAGAGCGTTTTTATGATAGAATAATAGATGCAGATGTGTATTTGAAAGTGGAAAACACAAGTGATAAGGAAAATAAAATTGTAGAAATTAGGGTTAATGTGCCTGGAAATGACATTGCGGTAAGCAAACAGGCTAAGTCATTTGAGGAGGCTGTTGATAACTGTTGTGATGCTTTGGAGCGTTCTTTGTTAAAACATAAAGAAAAAGAACGTAAGTAATGAGATGTGAAAGTGCTGATTTTCAGTGCTTATGTTTGTGGAGTGTAAATTTTTTAGAAAAAAAATAAAAATAAATTTGGAAGTAAAGAAAAACTTCGTACATTTGCAGTCCATAAGAAAAGGTTGTGAGGGGTTGTTTAAAGAGAATTTTTACAACCCCATATCTAAGGGAAGATACTCAAGCGGCCAACGAGGGCGGACTGTAAATCCGCTGGTAACACCTTCGCAGGTTCGAATCCTGCTCTTCCCACAAATTCAGCTTTTATTTTTATAGAAGCTGAATTGTTTTATATCAGATATTCTCTGCCGGTGTAGCTCAGGGGTAGAGTGCTTCCTTGGTAAGGAAGAGGTCACGGGTTCAAATCCCGTCATTGGCTCAAGTGTAGAGGTTGTTAAGAGATTGAACACTATTATATATAACTAAGATTTAAAATTATTAAAATTATGGCAAAAGAAACCTTTGATCGTTCGAAACCGCACTTAAATATTGGTACTATCGGACACGTGGATCACGGAAAAACAACTTTAACTGCTGCTATCACTAAAGTATTGGCTGATGCAGGTTTGTCTGAGGCGAGAAGTTTTGATTCAATTGATAATGCTCCAGAGGAGAAAGAAAGAGGTATTACAATTAATACATCGCACGTTGAATATCAGACAGCAAACCGTCACTATGCTCACGTAGATTGTCCAGGTCACGCGGATTACGTTAAGAACATGGTTACTGGTGCTGCTCAAATGGATGGGGCTATCCTAGTGGTTGCTGCTACAGATGGTCCGATGCCTCAAACTAGAGAGCATATCTTGTTGGGTCGTCAGGTAGGTATTCCTCGTATCGTAGTATTCATGAATAAAGTGGATATGGTTGATGATCCTGAGTTGTTAGAGTTAGTAGAAATGGAAATCCGTGACTTGTTGTCGTTCTATCAATACGATGGAGATAACGGTCCTGTAATCCAAGGTTCTGCTTTAGGAGCTCTTAACGGAGAGCCTAAATGGGTTGAAACAGTAATGAATTTGATGGCTGCTGTGGATCAGTGGATTGAAGAGCCAATACGTGATAATGAGAAGCCATTCTTGATGCCTATTGAGGATGTGTTTACTATTACAGGTCGTGGTACTGTGGCTACTGGTCGTATCGAAACAGGTGTGGCTAACACAGGAGATGCTGTAGAAATTATTGGTATGGGAGCTGACAAATTGACTTCTACTATAACAGGGGTTGAGATGTTCCGTAAAATCCTAGATCGTGGTGAGGCTGGAGATAACGTAGGATTGTTGTTGAGAGGTATTGATAAGTCTGACATCCGTCGTGGTATGGTAATCTGTAAACCAGGTTCAGTAAAACCACATGCTAAATTCAAAGCAGAGGTGTATATCCTTAAGAAAGAAGAGGGTGGACGTCATACTCCATTTAAAGATAATTATCGTCCTCAATTCTATGTGCGTACTACTGACGTAACTGGTACTATTTCTTTACCAGAAGGTGTAGAGATGGTGTTGCCAGGTGATAACTTAACTATCACAGTAGAGTTGTTGCAACCAATTGCACTTTCTGTAGGTCTTCGTTTCGCAATCCGTGAAGGAGGTAGAACAGTAGGGGCTGGTCAGGTAACTGAAATTCTAGACTAATTTAAAGTTTTACAAATAAATAAGCTAACAAAATTACTTTGTTAGCTTATGTATACGGGTGTAGTTCAAGGGCAGAATAGCGGTCTCCAAAACCGTTGATGGGGGTTCGAATCCCTCCACCCGTGCAAACAAAAATAGCAAATGACAAAAATAATAAGTTTTATTGGAGATTCATTTTCAGAATTGAAGACAAATGTAACTTGGCCTACATGGTCAGAGGCACAACGTCTAACAGTTGTTGTTGCTATATTTTCTGTTTTATTTGCGTTGCTTACTTGGGGAGCCGATGAGTTGCTGACCAAGGTGATAGAGGGATTCTATTCGTTGGTATCGTAAACAGATTTGAAGTTATATAACTTTTATTAGAACAAACAATGACTGAAAATAATATAAAAAAGTGGTATGTTGTTAGGGCTGTAAGTGGTCAGGAAAACAAAGTGAAAAATTATATCGAGTCTGAAATAAGCAGATTTGGTTTGTCTGATTATGTTTCACAAGTGTTGGTGCCTACAGAAAGAGTAGTTCAAGTAAAAGATGGAAAAAAAATTACCAAAGAGCGAATTTATTTTCCAGGTTATGTAATGATTGAGGCAGCTTTGGTGGGTGAGGTACCTCACATTATTAAATCCATATCAGGAGTAGTTAGCTTTTTGAGTGAAACTAAAGGTGGTGATCCTGTACCTTTGAGAGAGTCTGAAGTAAACAGAATGCTCGGTAAGGTTGATGAACTTTCGCTTCAGTCTGAAGTTCAAAATGTACCTTATGTGTTGGGCGAAACTATAAAGGTAATAGATGGTCCTTTTAATGGATTTAATGGTACTGTTGAAAGGATAAGTGAGGATAAAAGAAAACTTGAGGTTATGGTTAAGATTTTTGGAAGAAAAACACCATTAGAATTGAGTTTTAATCAAGTAGAAAAAATATAATTGTTTCAATAAATTTTTATAATACGCATCTTGCTTCCAAAAGAGATGTAAAAAAGATAGAAAATGGCAAAAGAAATTAGTAAAGTAGTTAAACTACAAGTAAAGGGAGGTGCTGCGAATCCATCGCCACCGGTTGGACCTGCTTTGGGAGCTGCTGGGGTTAATATCATGGAGTTCTGTAAGCAGTTTAATGCGAGAACTCAGGATAAACCTGGCAAAGTTTTACCAGTACAGATTACTGTGTATAAAGACAAGTCGTTTGATTTTGTTATTAAAACACCGCCAGCTGCAATTCAATTGTTAGACGCAGCGAAGATTAAATCAGGTTCTGGGCAACCAAACAGAAAAAAAGTAGCTAGTGTAACTTGGGATCAAATTAAGGCAATAGCAGAGGATAAAATGCCTGATTTGAACGCTTTTACAATTGAGTCGGCTATGAGTATGATTGCGGGTACAGCTCGTTCAATGGGTATAACAGTAACGGGAACAGCTCCTTTTTAATTTTAAAAGTTGGTAGAAATGGCAAAATTGACAAAAAAACAAAAAGAAGCGGTAGCTAAAATTGAAAGAAATAAACAGTATTCATTAAAAGAAGCAGCTGCTTTGTTGAAAGAAGTGGCTTATGCTAAATTTGACGAGTCTGTTGATATAGCTGTTAGACTAGGAGTTGATCCAAGAAGAGCTAATCAAATGGTAAGAGGTGTGGTAACACTTCCTCATGGAACTGGTAAAGATGTGAGAGTATTGGCTTTGGTAACTCCAGATAAGGAAGCAGAAGCTAAAGCAGCTGGTGCTGATCACGTAGGATTGGATGAGTATTTACAAAAAATTAAAGATGGTTGGACAGATGTTGATGTAATTATAACCATGCCAGCCGTAATGGGTAAATTAGGACCATTAGGACGTATTTTAGGACCTAGAGGTTTGATGCCAAATCCAAAAACTGGTACTGTAACTATGGATGTTGCAAAGGCTGTACAAGAAGTAAAATCAGGAAAAATTGATTTTAAGGTAGACAAAACTGGTATTGTACATGCTGGTATAGGCAAGGTATCTTTTTCTGCTGAAAAAATTGCAGAGAATGCCTCTGAGATTATTCAAACATTAATTAAACTAAAACCAACAGCTGCAAAGGGAACTTATATTAAGAGTATTCATTTGTCTAGTACAATGAGTCCAGCAATTCCTTTGGATACTAAAGCAGTATAATTGGGAATTAAAAACGTAAAACTATGACTAGAGAAGAAAAATCATTAGCGATTCAAGATTTGACAGCACAGTTGGCTGACTCTGGAGTTCTATATATTGCTGATATATCAGGTTTGAATGCTCAAGCAACTTTAGACTTGAGAAGAGCAGCTTTCAAAGAGGGGATTAAGTTAGAAGTTGTTAAAAATACTTTGTTAGCGAAAGCTATGGAGGCTTCTGAAAGGAATTTTGGTGATTTACCGTCTATCCTTAAAGGAAACACTTCAATTTTAATCTCAGAAAAAGGAAATGCACCAGCAAAGCTAATAAAAGAATTTCGTAAGAAATCAGATAAGCCTTTGTTAAAAGGAGCTTATATTGAGGAGGCTGTGTTTATCGGTGATAATCAATTAGATGCCTTGGAGGCTATTAAGTCTAAAGAAGAGGTTATCGGAGATATTATAGGTCTACTTCAATCGCCTGCTAAAAATGTTATTTCAGCTCTTAAATCGGGAGGAAGTACGATAGCAGGTCTTGTTAAAGCCTTGTCAGAGCGATAAGGACAAAAATGTGTACGCACTAATTAAATTATAATTTACAAACTATTTAAAAAGCTAGAAAAATGGCAGATTTAAAACAATTCGCAGAACAATTAGTTAATCTTACAGTAAAAGAAGTTAATGAATTAGCAACAATCTTAAAAGAGGAGTATGGTATTGAGCCAGCAGCGGCAGCTGTTGCAGTTGCAGCTGGTCCTGCAGCTGGAGCTGGAGAAACAGCGGCTGAACAAACAGAGTTTACTGTAGTTCTTAAAGATGCAGGTGCTTCTAAATTAGCTGTAGTAAAAGTTGTAAAAGAGCTTACTGGTTTAGGTCTTAAAGAGGCTAAAGATGTAGTTGATGGTGCTCCTGCTAACGTAAAAGAAGGAGTTTCTAAAGACGAGGCTGAAGGTCTTAAAAAGGCTTTAGAAGAGGCTGGTGCTGTAGTAGAGCTTAAGTAATTCTTACTGCTAAAAAAGCTAGGTTTAGATCTTAGATACTTCTCTAAGGTCTAAACCATTTTCTGTATTATATTGGTTCTTTATTCTTTGTTTTAATGTAGATTGATGTATAATTCAGTATATCAGCTATTTAACAGGGTTGAAGTAAAGAATATTATTAAAGATCTTAGAATTGAATTTTATTAAAAACAAAATTTTAGACGATCTAAATCAAATGAGTGTCTCATAAACAAGGGGGTACGAATTAAAAAATTAAATAGATAAAGTAAATGCTTACAAATCAAACTAATAGAATCAATTTTGCCTCGACTCAGAATATACCAAACTATCCAGACTTCTTGGATATTCAAGTAAAGTCGTTTAAAGATTTTTTTCAACTTGAAACTAAATCTGATGAAAGAGGGAACGAAGGCTTGTACAATACCTTCATGGAAAATTTTCCGATTACAGATACACGTAACCAGTTTGTATTGGAATTTTTAGATTATTTTATAGATCCGCCAAGATACACAATTGAGGAGTGTATTGATAGAGGACTCACTTATAGTGTACCTCTAAAAGCACGTCTTAAACTATATTGTACCGATCCTGAACACGAGGATTTTGAAACCATAGTACAAGATGTATATTTAGGACCTATACCATATATGACTCCAAGTGGTACCTTTGTGATAAATGGAGCAGAACGTGTAGTAGTATCACAATTACACCGTTCGCCAGGAGTTTTCTTCGGACAGTCATTTCATGCAAATGGTACAAAATTGTATTCTGCTAGAGTAATTCCATTCAAGGGTTCTTGGATTGAGTTTGCTACGGATATAAATAGTGTGATGTATGCATATATAGATAGAAAGAAAAAACTTCCTGTTACCACACTTTTCAGAGCTATCGGTTTTGAGAGGGATAAGGATATTTTGGAAATATTCGACCTTGCTGAAGAAATTAAGGTGTCGAAAACAGGTCTTAAAAAATATATAGGTCGTCGTCTTGCGGCTCGTGTACTCAATACGTGGCACGAAGATTTCGTAGATGAGGATACAGGTGAGGTAGTATCTATTGAGCGTAATGAAATTATACTGGATAGAGATATTGTTCTTGATAAAGAAAATATAGAAGAAATCATTGATGCTGATGTTAAAACTATCTTACTCCATAAAGAAGATTCTAATCAAGCTGATTATACAATTATTCATAATACGTTACAGAAAGATCCTACTAACTCCGAGAAGGAGGCCGTAGAGCATATCTATCGACAGTTACGTAATGCAGAACCACCAGATGAGGAAACGGCTCGTGGTATTATTGACAAATTGTTCTTTTCAGACCAAAGATATAATTTAGGTGATGTTGGACGATACAGAATGAATAAAAAATTAAATTTATCAATTCCTATCGAAAAACAAGTCCTAACCAAAGAGGATATTATTACTATAGTAAAATATCTGATAGAACTTATTAATTCTAAAGAAGAGATTGATGATATTGATCACTTGTCGAACAGACGTGTACGTACAGTAGGAGAGCAATTGTCGGCACAATTTGGAGTTGGATTGGCTCGTATGGCTCGTACCATTCGCGAACGTATGAATGTAAGAGACAATGAGGTATTTACTCCAATTGATCTTATCAATGCCAAAACCTTATCGTCAGTTATCAATTCATTCTTTGGAACAAACCAACTTTCTCAGTTTATGGATCAAACCAATCCACTTTCTGAGATTACACACAAACGCAGATTGTCAGCATTAGGACCTGGAGGTCTTTCACGTGAAAGAGCAGGATTTGAGGTTCGTGACGTACACTATACTCATTATGGTAGATTGTGTCCGATTGAAACTCCAGAGGGGCCGAATATCGGATTGATTTCATCATTAGGAGTTTATGCCAAAGTAAATTCGATGGGATTCATCGAGACTCCTTACCGAAAAGTTGTCGATGGAGTAGTGGATTTGGTAGAGCAGCCTGTTTATTTAAGTGCTGAAGAAGAAGAGGGCAAACTTATTGCTCAGGCGAATATAAAAGTAGATGCACAAGGAAAAATCCTAGAAGAAAGGGTAATTGCTAAGCAAGATGCAGACTTCCCAGTGGTAGAACCTCATGAATTGCATTATGCGGATGTAGCTCCAAACCAAATTGCCTCTATATCAGCTTCATTGATACCATTCCTAGAACATGATGATGCTAACCGTGCCTTGATGGGATCGAATATGATGCGTCAGGCAGTTCCACTACTTAAGCCAGAGGCTCCGATTGTGGGTACAGGGCTTGAGCGTCAAGTAGCTTCTGATTCAAGAGTACTTATAAATGCGGAACGCGAAGGTGTGGTTGAGTATGTAGATGCAGACAGGATTACAATACGCTACGATAGAACTGATAAGGAAAGAGCCGTGAGCTTTGATCCAGATGAGAAAACGTATCAATTGATTAAGTTTAGAAAAACCAATCAAAGTACCTGTATTAACCTTAAGCCTATTGTACGAAAAGGAGATAGAGTTAAAAAAGGACAAGTGCTTTGTGAGGGATATGCTACTCAAAATGGGGAGTTGGCTTTAGGTAGAAACCTAAAAGTAGCTTTCATGCCTTGGAAAGGGTATAACTTCGAGGATGCAATTGTGATTTCAGAAAAAGTGGTTCGCGATGACATCTTTACTTCGATACATATAGATGACTATTCATTAGAAGTAAGAGATACCAAACTAGGGAATGAA
This sequence comes from Bacteroidota bacterium, assembly GCA_030528745.1. Classification (GTDB taxonomy): domain Bacteria; phylum Bacteroidota; class Bacteroidia; order Flavobacteriales; family Flavobacteriaceae; genus Flavobacterium. The sequence goes on along the minus strand of JAUMYH010000003.1, from coordinate 6,269 downwards.
GAATTAACCAATGACATTCCGAACGTGTCCGAAGAAGCTACTAAAGATTTGGACGAGAATGGAATGATCAGAATCGGAGCAGAGGTAAAACCTGGTGATATTTTGATTGGAAAAATTACGCCAAAAGGTGAATCTGATCCGACCCCAGAAGAAAAACTATTACGTGCTATTTTTGGTGATAAGGCTGGAGATGTGAAAGATGCTTCGCTAAAAGCCACTCCTTCGTTGTATGGAGTTGTATTGGACAAAAAGATATTTACACGTGTAGTTAAAGACAAACGTCGTAGAACAAAAGATAAAGAAGAGGTAGATAAGTTAGAAACGGAGTTCATGGTAAAGTTTAATGAGCTTCGAGACAGATTGATAGATAAATTATTTGCCATAGTAAACGGAAAAACATCGCAAGGCGTGTTGAACGATTTGGGCGAGGAAATATTGCCTAAAGGAAAGAAATATACCCTTAAGATGCTTACTTCTGTAGAGGATTTTGCTCACTTAACCAAAGGTACTTGGACTGCAGATGCAGAGACTAACGAAATGATTAATGATTTGATTCACAATTACAAAATCAAATTAAACGATCTTCAAGGAGTGTTAAGACGTGAGAAGTTTACCATTACAGTAGGAGACGAACTTCCGTCAGGAATTTTAAAATTAGCTAAAGTTTATATAGCCAAAAAACGTAAACTTAAGGTAGGAGATAAGATGGCAGGACGACACGGTAACAAGGGGATTGTAGCCCGTATAGTGCGTCATGAAGATATGCCTTTCTTGGAAGACGGAACGCCAGTAGATATTGTACTGAATCCGCTTGGAGTACCTTCGCGTATGAATATTGGTCAGATATATGAAACTGTGTTGGGGTGGGCAGGACAAAAATTAGACAAAAAGTTTGCAACACCTATTTTTGACGGAGCTTCGCTTGACCAAATCAACGCTCTTACAGATGAGGCTGGAATACCGCGTTTCGGACATACCTACTTATATGACGGAGGAACTGGAGAGCGTTTTCACCAACCTGCTACAGTAGGAGTGATATATATGCTGAAGCTCGGACACATGGTCGATGACAAGATGCACGCTCGTTCGATAGGACCATATTCACTAATTACCCAGCAGCCATTAGGAGGTAAAGCTCAGTTTGGAGGACAACGTTTTGGAGAGATGGAGGTATGGGCATTAGAGGCTTATGGAGCATCGAGTACTCTAAGAGAAATTCTGACAGTGAAATCTGACGATGTGATAGGTAGAGCTAAAACTTATGAAGCTATTGTAAAAGGTGAGACGATGCCAGAACCAGGACTGCCAGAGTCGTTCAACGTATTGATGCACGAATTAAAAGGTTTAGGTTTAGATATCCGTTTAGAAGAATAATAGGTTGTCGATATGATTTTGTGTAATAATTTGTTACAAAATCATTTTAACAAAAAATAATATGCTATGACTACAAATAGAAACAAAGATAAAAATACAATAAAGAGATTTAATAAAATCTCAATAGGCTTGGCATCTCCAGAGTCGATTTTGGCAGAATCAAAAGGAGAGGTACTTAAACCTGAAACCATTAATTATCGTACACACAAGCCAGAGCGAGATGGATTGTTCTGTGAGCGTATTTTTGGTCCAGTGAAGGATTACGAGTGTGCTTGTGGAAAGTACAAACGTATCCGTTATAAGGGTATTGTGTGCGACAGATGTGGTGTTGAGGTTACCGAAAAAAAGGTGCGAAGAGATAGAATCGGACACATCAATCTGGTTGTGCCAATTGCTCATATATGGTATTTTCGTTCGCTGCCAAATAAGATAGGTTACCTTTTAGGATTGCCATCTAAAAAGTTGGATATGATTATTTATTACGAAAGATATGTCGTAATCCAACCAGGGATAGCCAAAAATATTGACGGAGAGCCGTTGAATAAATTAGATTTCCTTACAGAAGAGGAATATCTGAACATATTGGATACACTTCCGATGGAAAATCAGTATTTGGAAGATACAGACCCTAATAAGTTTATCGCTAAGATGGGTGCGGAATGTATAATGGAATTATTACAACGCATTGATTTGGACGAGCTTTCGTACGAGTTGCGTCATGCAGCCAATAACGAAACTTCAAAACAACGAAAAACCGAAGCACTTAAAAGACTTAATGTGGTGGAGTCATTCAGAGAGGTAAATAAGACCAAAGAAAATTTGCCTGAATGGATGATATTAAAAGTTATTCCTGTGATTCCGCCAGAGTTAAGACCATTAGTGCCACTAGACGGAGGGCGTTTTGCCACATCTGACTTGAATGACTTGTACAGAAGGGTAATAATACGTAACAATAGGCTCAAAAGATTGATGGAGATTAAAGCTCCAGAGGTGATTTTGCGTAACGAAAAACGTATGCTTCAGGAATCGGTAGATTCGTTGTTTGACAATACCCGAAAATCATCAGCTGTAAAGACCGAATCAAACAGACCTCTGAAGTCTTTATCGGATTCATTAAAAGGAAAACAAGGTCGTTTCAGACAAAATTTGCTAGGAAAACGTGTTGATTATTCGGCACGTTCGGTAATTGTTGTTGGGCCTGAGATGAAGCTTTATGAGTGTGGTTTGCCAAAAGATATGGCAGCAGAATTGTACAAGCCATTCATTATCCGTAAGTTAATAGAACGAGGTGTTGTCAAAACAGTAAAGTCTGCCAAAAAAATTATAGATCGAAAGGAACCAATAGTATGGGATATTTTGGAGAACGTGATCAAAGGACATCCCGTGTTGCTTAACCGTGCTCCTACGTTGCACCGTTTGGGTATCCAAGCATTTCAACCAAAATTGATAGAAGGAAAAGCTATTCAATTGCACCCATTGGTATGTACGGCTTTTAACGCCGATTTTGACGGAGATCAAATGGCGGTACACTTACCACTAGGGCCTGAGGCTATTTTGGAAGCACAACTATTAATGTTGGCTTCACATAATATTCTTAACCCTGCCAACGGAGCTCCTATTACCGTTCCTTCTCAAGACATGGTACTTGGATTGTATTACATGACAAAAGAAAGAAAATCAACTGAAACACACAAAATTTTAGGTGAGGGGCTTACTTTTTATTCAGTAGAAGAAGTACATATTGCGTTAAATGAAGGCAGATTAGAGCTGAATGCGTCTATTAAAATTAGAGCTAAAGATTTTAACGAACAAGGCGAATTGGTGTACAAAATTATACCAACCACGGCAGGAAGAGTGTTGTTTAATGAGGTAGTTCCAGAAGCAGCAGGATATATCAATGAGGTATTGACCAAAAAATCTTTAAGAGATATTATTGGTAAAATCTTGGCAGTAACCGATGTGCCTACTACATCAGCATTCTTAGATAATATCAAAGATATGGGGTACAAGTTCGCCTTCAAAGGAGGTTTGTCTTTTAGTCTTGGAGATATTATCATTCCTGAGAAAAAACAAGATTTGATAGATAAAGCCAATGAACAAGTAGAAGGAATTACAGCCAACTATAACATGGGGCTTATTACCAATAACGAACGTTACAATCAAGTAATTGATGTATGGACATCAACCAACGCGATGCTTACTGAATTGGCAATGAAAAATATCCGTGAAGATCAGCAAGGATTTAACTCGGTGTATATGATGCTTGATTCTGGAGCAAGGGGATCTAAAGAGCAGATTCGTCAGCTTACAGGTATGCGTGGTCTGATGGCTAAGCCTAAAAAATCAACGTCATCGGGAGGTGAAATTATCGAAAACCCAATTTTATCAAACTTTAAAGAAGGACTTTCGATTTTAGAATACTTTATCTCTACACACGGTGCTCGTAAAGGACTTGCCGATACGGCATTGAAGACGGCCGATGCAGGATACCTAACGCGTCGTCTTCACGATGTAGCTCAAGATGTTATCATTAACGAAGAAGATTGTGGAACATTACGAGGGGTAGAAGTTACCGCTCTTAAGAAAAATGAGGAGGTAGTAGAAAGCCTTGGCGAAAGAGTGGTAGGAAGGGTAGCGTTGAATGATGTAATTAACCCTCTAACTTCAGAGGTAATCGTAGCTGCAGGGCAACAAATTCTGGAGTCGCATCTGAAGAGTATAGAAGAATCGCCTATAGAGCGTATCGAGGTGCGTTCGCCACTTACTTGTGAATCGTACAAAGGAATTTGTGCTAAGTGTTACGGACGTAACTTGGCTAATGGCAAAATGGCACAAAGAGGAGAGGCGGTAGGAGTGGTAGCTGCCCAATCAATTGGAGAACCAGGTACACAGCTTACACTTCGTACATTCCACGTAGGAGGGGTAGCAGGAGGTATCTCGGAAGAATCAAGTATCGTAGCTAAGTTCAGAGGAAGACTCGAAATGGAGGAGTTAAGAACTGTAAAAGGCGAAGATGCAGAAGGAAATACAATTGATATTGTAATTTCACGTTCTACAGAGCTTAAGTTGATAGATACCAATACAGGAATTATACTCAACACGCATCATATACCTTACGGAGCCTCAATATTTGTTAAAGATGGCGATATTATTGAAAAAGGAACTACCATCTGTAAATGGGATCCATATAATGGGGTTATTATTTCTGAATTTACAGGTAAAGTAACTTATGAGGATATTGAACAAGGACAGACTTTCCAAGTGGAAATTGATGAACAAACAGGTTTCCAAGAAAAAGTGATTTCGGAGGGTAGAAATAAAAAACTCATTCCGACCATTCATATCTACGGAAAAGATGATGAACTTGTTCGTTCGTATAACTTACCAGTTGGAGCTCACCTGATTGTAAATGACGGCGAAAAAATTAAGGCAGGTAAAATACTTGTTAAAATACCAAGACGTTCGGCAAAGGCAGGAGATATTACAGGAGGTTTGCCTCGTATTACCGAGTTGTTGGAGGCACGTAATCCTTCAAATCCTGCTGTAGTGTCAGAGATTGACGGTGTGGTTTCGTTTGGTAAAATCAAAAGAGGTAATAGAGAGATTATCATTGAATCGCGTTTCGGAGAATTGAAAAAGTATTTGGTGAAACTTTCGAATCAGATTTTGGTTCAAGAAAATGACTATGTAAGAGCTGGTATGCCGCTTTCTGATGGTGCTATTACACCAGAGGACATCTTAAGAATCCAAGGACCTAGTGCAGTACAACAATATCTGGTAAACGAAATTCAGGAAGTTTATCGTTTGCAAGGTGTAAAAATCAACGACAAACACTTTGAGGTAATTATCCGTCAGATGATGCGTAAAGTACAAATACTTGACCCAGGAGATACCTTATTCCTAGAGGAACAATTGGTTCATACTAAAGATTTTATTGAAGAAAACGATAAATTGTTTGGTATGAAAGTAGTAGAAGATGCAGGAGATTCAGAGTTGCTCAGACCAGGACAGATTGTTTCGGCAAGAGTGTTGAGAGATGAAAACTCGCTATTAAAACGCTTGGATAAGAATTTGGTAAGTGCAAGAGATGTAATTCCAGCAACGGCTACTCCAATACTTCAAGGTATAACCAGAGCTTCGCTTCAGACCAAATCGTTCATATCTGCAGCATCGTTCCAAGAGACAACCAAGGTGTTGAATGAGGCTGCTGTGGCAGGTAAGGTAGATGGACTTGAAGGACTTAAAGAAAACGTTATTGTAGGACACAGAATCCCTGCAGGTACAGGTATGAGAGACTATGATAATATTATTGTAGGAGCTAAAGAAGAATACGAAATTGTTTCATCAAAAGGATTTTAATAATTATGAATGATAATAAACAACAAATCAATATCGAGTTAGACGAAAGCACGATAGATGGAGTGTACTCAAACTTAGCTATCATCAATCACTCGGCTTCCGAGTTTGTCTTGGATTATGTAAGTTTAATGCCAGGAACAAATAAGGCGAGAGTAAAGTCTAGAATTATTCTGACTCCTCAACATGCCAAAAGATTGCTTAAAGCATTAGCTGATAACGTTCAAAGATTTGAAAACACCTATGGGGAAATCAAAGATTTAGAACCGTCTCCAATGCCCATAAGTTTTGGTCAGGCAGGTAAAGCATAACAACAAAAAGAGCGTCTTTTTGGGACGCTCTTTTTTATGGATAATATGTAAAGTGTTTGATAAAAGTAGTTTTTCTATCGGAAGTTCAATGCCTCGTAACATTTTAAATATAGCACCAAATAAAAGTTCTTGACTGATATATTTGTGTGTTTGAGACAAAAGCTACTATCTTTTTAAAAAAGTAGTTTAAAACGAAAAAACGATGAAATTGTATTTTCTTTAAATGTT
>JAUMYH010000057.1 GCA_030528745.1 Bacteroidota bacterium | reverse complement strand
TTTAGAAAAGTTTATCGACCAACAGACTGAACTTTTGGATTTATTGCAACAGGCTTATAATGTGGATTTAATAAAAGTAAAAACCAAAACCAGTATTTCTAAATTTATCAAACTCCGTTTGGGCGACACGCTTCAATTTGTGGTTTTTCACAACCAACGGCATATTCTCCAAGCAAAGGAAATTGTAAAAAATAAATAGTAAAGTGAAAAATATCTTTGAGGTTTGTGATGAATACAAAGTATTTTATATTTTGGTATTTTGCTTCGCTTGATGAGTATCATAATTGAAATTATTGGAGAGTTTTTCAAATATATGAGATTATCAAGTAATTTTTATCTTAAAAAGTTATGGATAGTTGTGCGTTTTAATAAAAAGGGTGAGAAAAACTCACCCTAAAACTATCGTTTTGAATATATGCTAATATAGGAGTAAAATGAAATTTATACAACTCCCCCCCCCAATATAAGTCTGATAAAGCCAAAAACAACTGCAATTGCACACATTACGAGTCCTGCTATGGCATTGTTTTTAGATTTGTTCGTCTTCTGGGTACAGGTTATTATACTGACTATCAACCCTATAAATGCAAAAGGGATATTAACCCAATTAAAAGCTCCCAAACAAGGAATAAAACCTAATAACATGCCACAGATAGCTAAAATTCCTAAAACTAAACTTGCTGTATTTATATAATATAAAATTAATTAATAGTTACAAAAGTTGATTTGATTTTACAATATTTCGTTTTTTCGTCAGCTTTAAATCAAAAAATGTTTTTACAATGAAGATTAAAATATTCATAATCATTATAATAAATAGAAAGATACTAAATCTATTTAATTGGTAGGCTTTATCCAAATTCATCGTTTTGATATTGCAAAAAGCACGTGTTGAACCACATAAAAAACATTCTTTTCCCATTTTTTTAAATTCACAAGTGGGAGTAATTGTCATAATGTTTTCATTATCAACACTCCACAAAATAACGAAAATCAGAGAGGATACTACAGCACTTAAAATCCATATTATCTTTATAGCCTGTTTCAACTCTTTATTATAAAATAATGAATTTTGCATTATTTAATATCATTTAAGCAACTATCTACTTTTAATGTACAAAAATAATATAAGAATCTAAATTTTATAATTATAAAGCTGAATATTTTATAAAATTATGGGTATACAAGTAGGGCGATAAATTAAATCATTAGCTTGTATAAAAGGATTTTGAAAAGAAAAGTTTGTCGATAATCCTCAATATTTAATTAACAAAAAAGCTGCCTTTTCGGACAGCTTCTTTTGTTTTTTAATATTGGATTAAATTTAATAATTCGCCTTCAAATCTATATTTTGGAAGATATTGTTCTTCTAGATTTTTTGTAAAAGGAATTGGGGTTTCAATACTTGCTACTCGTTTGATTGGAGCATCAAGATATTCAAAACAATTTTCCGAAATTAAGGCAGAAATATCACTCGATATACCACCAAAAAGGGTATCTTCTTGCAGAATAATTACCTTTCCTGTTTTCTTAACCGAATTGAAAATAGTTTCAGTATCAAGAGGTTGTAAAGTACGTAAGTCTATTAAATCAGCTTTAATATTAGGATTTTTTTCTAAAGTGTCTAAAGCCCAATGTACTCCAGAGCCAAAAGTTATTATGGTAACATCATTTCCTTCCTTAAGTAAAGCAGCTTTACCTAAAGGCAGGGTATAATAATCGTTTGGTACATCTTGATAAATACTTCTGTAAAGTAATTTGTGTTCAAAAAATAATACAGGATTAGGGTCATTAATTGCAGTGTTTAATAGTCCTTTTGCATCATAAGGGAATGCTGGGTATACCACTTTAAGACCAGGTGTTTTTGTAAACCAAGCCTCATTTGTTTGGGAGTGAAATGGTCCTGCCTGTACGCCACCTCCACAAGGCATACGTACTACCACATCAGCTTTTTCGTTCCAACGATAATGATTTTTGGCTAAATAATTTACGATAGGATTGAATCCAGTGGATACGAAGTCGGCAAATTGCATTTCGACTACACTTTTGTATCCGTTAATTGATAATCCCATAGCTGTTGATACGATAGCAGATTCACAAATAGGCGTATTTCGGATTCTATCTTTACCAAATTGCTCTACAAATCCTTCGGTTATTTTAAACGCTCCTCCATATTCAGCTATGTCTTGCCCCATAATTACTAAATTTGGATGTTTTTCTAAAGATTGTTTTAAGCCTTCAGAAATAGCATCAATAAAACGTAGATTGGTAGTGTTATCATTGTGGAAAATTTCGGCAAAATGATACGGAGCATACACATCATTTAATTCTCGTTCCAAATTAGCTTCGATAGGAGGCTCTTCAGATGCTTTTTTGTAATGCGTATCAATTTCGTCTTTAATTTCTTTAATTATCTGCTCATCAAGAGTAGTTGTTAGGATATTTTGTTCGAGCAGATATTTTCTGTAGTTTTCGATAGGATCTTTTAAAGCCCATTGCTCCATGAGTTCTTTGGGTACATATTTAGTACCGCTTGCTTCTTCGTGTCCTCTCATTCTAAAGGTTTTGAATTCCAATAGAATAGGTCTTGGATTTTGTCGAACAGAGTCCGCCAATTCAGATACTTTAGTGTGTACTTCGAGTATGTTATTACCATCAATTATATGAGCTTCCATACCGTATCCGATTCCTTTGTCTGCCAAATTTTCGCATTTGTATTGCTCGTTGGTAGGTGTTGAAAGTCCGTATCCATTATTTTCTATTACAAAAAGTACAGGCAAATTCCATACAGAGGCAATGTTTAAGGCTTCGTGAAAATCACCTTCGCTTGTAGCACCTTCTCCAGTGAACACGGCAGTAACAGCGTTATTTCCTTTGAGTTTATGAGCCAGTGCAATACCATCAGCTACTCCTAGCTGAGGGCCAAGATGCGATATCATTCCAATAATTTTATATTCTTGAGTTCCAAAGTGAAACGAACGATCTCGACCTTTGGTAAAGCCATTAGCTTTGCCTTGCCATTGAGAAAAAAGGCGATATAGTGGAATTTGGCGTGTGGTAAATACTCCCAAATTTCGGTGCATAGGCAAAATGTATTCATCAAAAGTAAGTGAAGAGGTAACGCCCACTGATATAGCTTCTTGTCCTATTCCTGAAAACCATTTAGAAACTTTTCCTTGACGAAGCAAAATGAGCATCTTTTCTTCGATAAGTCGGGGTTTAAGAATCTTTTTATAAAGTTCTAATAATTGATTGTCTGTGAGATTCTTTCTGTCAAAATTCATAATCTATAAGTTATTTAACACTCAAAGATTAAGTTTAATACTCTGAGTATCAGTATTATTTTAGTTTATATTTTAATACTTTTGGTTGTGATTAGGCTTTATAATGAAAAACTTTCTCCACAGCCACAAGTACGTTGAGCATTAGGATTGTTGAAGATAAACCCTTTGCCATTAAGTCCTCCTTCGTACTCTAATGTAGTGCCTACAAGATAAAGAAAACTCTTTTTGTCCACTGCAATTTTGATACCATTATCTTCAAAAATCTTATCTGAATCGGTAGTGTTTTTGTCAAAATTGAGTACGTATTCCAATCCTGAACAACCACCACTTTTAACTCCTACTCGTATATAATCTGTTTTGGGGTCAAAGCCTTCGTCTTGCATAAGCATCTGAGCTTTTTTACTTGCGTTTTCTGATACTTTAATCATGATTAATTTTTATTTATTTCCATTTTTTCAGCAAAATATGCTGCAAAGTCCTTAATTGTTTCGGTCATTTTTTCATCAGCTGTAGCTCTTTGAAAAGTATCTGCCATTGATATAAAGGTTTGATAAAAAAACATTTTCATCTCATCTAAAGGCATATCTTTAGTCCAAAGATCCATTCTCAAACTTTCTTTAGATTGATTGTCCCAAATAGCAAGCATTATAGCTTTAGCCTCTTCATTCTCAATTCCTCCATCTTTGGCAGTCCATCTTATTTCTTCAGGAATTCTATTCTGATCCAGTGTAATGTCAAAAATTATTTTAGAGTTGTGTTTACTCATATTTTAGTTGGTTTATATTTGGATTTATTAAATAATTCTTCAGCATCTATCATTAATAATTCGGTTAATGATACGTTATTGTTTTTGGCATACGATTTTACAATTTGCCATCCTAGCCAAGTTGCGATTCTTCCAGGAGATTGGTTGTCAATATCCAAATAGAATTTAGAAAAAGGAGCTTTATTGATAAATCGTTGAGCCAATTGAGGGTTTGTATCGTACAACATATTATTGTCAATAAAATAACGCCAAATATTGTCTTGATTGGCTACAACCCAATCCAATTGCTCTTGCGTATAGTTGATTTTTTCATTATCGGTATAATTAGGTAGTAATAAATCTTTGATATACAATATCTTACCTTCATAAATCATCAATGATAAAAAATCAGCTTTGGTAGGGTAAGGAACTTTTCTGAAAGCAAATGATTTGACCAAATCGGGCAAAATTTGTCTTGAATTGAGTTCTTGTTTTAGATAATCGGCCTCGGCTTGATAAAAATGATGGTCTTTTCCTAGGTATAAATCTAAAGAAATTATAGCAATCGTATCCGAATAAAACACTTTGTTCAGATAATCAACCTCAGTAATTAAGGTGTTTACCTTTGGAATTTGTTCGTTAGGAAAATAATATTTAATGTGTTTGAAAAGAGAAGTCAAATCATTTTCCAACTCCAAAGTATTTGCGAATTTTTTTTGAACTTCCTGATACACTTCCTGATAAATGGTGTCTTTTTTTTGAGCCATCCAAACCGAATCAGGAATATATTTTGGGAAAAAATAAGGATATTTAAGTTTGATTTCTTCTAAATTAGTAGCCTTATAATATTCTTGTTCAAATCGATTAAATTCATAAGACACTTCAATAGCAGCTATTTGTTTTTCTAATTGGCTTTTTTTATCACAAGAATAAATCAGACCAATTAGAATAATCAGAAAAGTTAGTTTTGTTGTTTTATTTAACATTGATAACAATAGTTTTATAAATTTGCAAAAATAAGTTTACAAAGATAATTCAATATAAATTATGAATACAAATTTTGAACCAAAAAAAGTAAATGATTATATAGTAAACTGGCTCAAAGAATATGCCATAAAATCAAGAGTCAAAGGATTTGTTATCGGAATTTCGGGAGGGATTGATTCGGCAGTAACATCGTGTCTTTGTGCACAGACTGATTTACCCGTGTTGTGTGTAGAGCTTCCTATTCATCAGGCAGAAAGTCAGGTAAATAGAGCCAAGGAACATATTGATTATTTAAAAAAGAAATATCCGAATGTATCAAGCGTAGAAACGAATTTGACGAGTACTTTTGACGAATTTTGTAGGAATATTCCACAACATGCGGAACAAAATACTTTGGACCTTACTCTAGCCAATACACGTTCAAGGTTAAGAATGCTTACTCTGTATTATTATGCAGGTATCCATTCAGCATTAGTGGTGGGAACTGGTAATAAAATTGAGGATTTTGGAATAGGTTTTTTTACAAAATATGGCGATGGGGGAGTAGATATAAATCCTATAGCTGATTTGATGAAATCTGAAGTTTACAAAATTGGTATATATCAAGGAGTGCCAAGTTCTGTAATCAAAGCTAAACCTACCGATGGATTATTTGGTGATGATAGAACGGACGAAGACCAAATAGGAGCTAGTTATGATGAACTCGAAAAAGCTATGATAGCCTATCAGAACGGAAAAACAACTACTGATTTTGAAGGGCGTGAAAAGGAAGTGTTTGATATTTTTGTTCATCGAAATAAGATGAATCAGCATAAGATGAATCCGATTCCTGTATGTATAATTCCTGAGAATCTTTGATGAAAAGATATATAACTAAAAAGGCATAACCCACAAAGATACGAATAAAAAAAATAAATAGCAATGATATTAATCATTCCGAAAGTTTTTTATGCTCTTTAACTTTGTACCATCAAAAAATATATAACTAACTTTATAAAATTATAGACTTATGAAACAAAGAGTTCCTGTATCTCAGATTATGGCAAAAGATTTGGTTACGCTTAACCCTACTCAAACTTTATATGAGGCTGAATCTTTATTTAAAAAGAACAAAATTCGTCATATTCCAGTAGTGGAAGGGAAAAAGTTGGTAGGAATGTTGAGTTATTCGGATTTGTTGAAAATTAGTTATGCTGATGTTACAGATGATGAGGAAAAAGTAGAATCTGTGGTGTATGATATGTTTACGATTCCGCAGGTTATGGCTAAAGTTCCACTTTCGGTTGAGCCTGATACAACCATCAAAGAAGTAGCGGAAATACTTTCTAAACAAACTTTCCATTCGCTTCCAGTAGTTAAGGGTGAGGAGTTGTGTGGAATAGTAACTAGTACTGATTTGATAAATTATTTGTTAGAACAATATTAATATCAAATAAATTTAGTACTTTCGCCTTGTATTGCAATTGTGATACAAGGCGATTTGTATAAATATGAAAAAAATATTTGTTGTATACGTATTGGTTTACTTCCTACTGGGGTGTTCAAGCACCAAAACAATAAAACAAAATCAATTAAAACAAGCCGATTTATTATTTGTAGTTGCCAAAAATCAAGATATTTCGGCTGCTATAAATAGGGTTACTAAACAGGCTGAAGACGATAATTTTGATCATGTAGTCTTAGTTGAGCATACTTCAGAGGGGGTTTACGTATTACATGCCAGTTCTAAAAAAGGAACAATTAGAGAATCGCTACAAGAATTTTTAGTTGGAGTTCAGGGTCAGCGAGTTGTGGTTTATAGGGTTCGAGGATTCCAAGACGAAAATCAACAAAAAAAGGTCATTGACAAGGCTCATTCGATGTTAGGATTACCCTATAATTTCAGTTATGTACTTGATGATGAGTGTTTGTATTGTTCCGATTTTATAGAGCGTTGTTTTAGAGAATTTGCTGTTTTTGAACATATTCCGATGAATTTCAAAAATCCAAAAACAGGACAAATTGATGATTTTTGGAAAGAGTTTTATGAAAAATACCAAATAGATGTGCCTCAAGACAAGCCAGGAACAAACCCAAATCAATTATCCAGATCTGAAAAATTGGAAAAAATAGGGCAATTTTCTTATTAATAATGTGAAATATTCTGATGATAGTGGGGATTATTCAGAATATTTACATAAATTCAAAAAAGTTATTACCGCACGAATAAAAATTTATTTTCAGAAGACTGATTGTCATCGTATTGGTATCCGTCAATATTAAAAAATTTGAGTTGCTCAATAGCTGAAAGATTATTTTCTATTATGTATCGTGCCATCATTCCACGTGCTTTTTTAGCAAAAAAACTAATAGTTTTATATTTACCGTCTTTAAATTCCTTAAACTCAATATGAATTACGGGTGCTTTAATTTTTTTAAAATCAACAGCATCACTATATTCTTTACTTGCTAAATTTATTAGGGGAATCGTTTCTTTTGTTTCTTGATTGAGTTGTTCTGTAATTATATTTTTCCAAAAATGATATAAATTTTTGTCATTATTAATCGGTAGATTAGTTCCCATTTCTAACCGATAGGGGAGAATTAAATCGAGCGGTCGGAGTAGTCCGTACAAACCTGACAATATTCGTAATTTATCTTGCATAACATTCACACTGTCAATAGTATAAGCGTCTAATCCTATATAGACATCTCCCTTAAAGGCATATACAGCAGGACGGGCTTGTGTAGAGTCAAAAGGCAATTCCCATTCTTGATTTCGCTCATAATTAAGTTGAGCCAAATTATCAGAAATGTGCATCATCTCGGATAATTCCTTTGGAGATTTTTCCTTCAAGACGCTTTGAATAATCTCGGCTTGTTTTAAAAACATAGCTTCAGTATATTTTTCAACAGGGAGTTTTGTTGTATAGTCAAGTGTTTTTGCAGGAGATATAATTATTTTCATTAGTAAAAGATACCATTAATTAGAACAAAAAACCTCATACGTAATTGGCATGAGGTTTTTTGTTAATAAATTATAAAATTGTATTCAAAGCATCATTCATATTGCGTACAGCTGCTGCACTTTTAGCAAATAGAGCTTTTTCCTCTTCATTCAGGTTTATATCTACAATTTTCTCAACTCCATTTCTACCAATAATACAAGGCACTCCCATACATATATCAGACTCTCCATATTCGCCTTCAAGAAGCACAGAGCAAGGAATCATCTTTTTCTGATCGTTCAAAATAGCATCTACCAAATAAGCCACAGAAGCTCCTGGTGCATACCAAGCTGAAGTTCCTAATAATTTGGTAAGTGTAGCACCACCTACCATAGTATCAGCTGCTACTTTATCTAAAACCTCTTTTGACAAAAATTCAGATACTGGCACTCCATTATAACTAGCCAAACGCGTAAGCGGAATCATTGTAGTATCACCATGTCCTCCAATTACCATTCCTTGGATGTCGTTAGCAGGTTTGTCAAGAGCTAATGACAGATAGGTTTTGAATCGAGAGCTATCCAATGCCCCCCCCATTCCTATAATACGATTTTTAGGCAATTTGGTAGTTTTAAGGGCAAGATAAGTCATGGTATCCATAGGATTTGATACCACAACAATAATAGTGTTTGGTGAGTATTTCAAAATATTTTCAGCCACACCATTCACAATTCCAGCATTGATACCTATAAGTTCTTCACGAGTCATACCTGGTTTACGAGGGATTCCAGAAGTAATTACCACTACATCACTACCAGCAGTTTTAGAATAATCGTTTGTTACACCTAATACTTTGGTGTTAAATCCTAGTGTAGTTTGAGTTTGAGTAATATCAAGGGCTTTACCTTCCGCAAATCCTTCTTTAATATCTAATAACACCACTTCACTAGCAATTCTTTTAAATGCAATAGCGTCTGCACAGGTTGCACCTACATTTCCAGCTCCTACGATTGTAACTTTCATAAATCTTTATATTTTTTATAGTTATTAAATTAATTACGCATCAATTTTAGCATAAATAGCATTTTTTTCAATAAATTCTCTACGAGGAGGTACTTCGTCTCCCATAAGCATCGAAAATATTCTATCAGCCTCTTGCATACTTTCGATAGACACTTTACGCAATGTCCTATTTTCAGGGTTCATGGTAGTTTCCCACAATTGCTCAGCGTTCATTTCACCTAATCCTTTATAGCGTTGTACTGTAGTACCATTCCCCATTTGTTGAATAATTCTGTCGCGTTGGTCATCATTCCAAGCATATTCTTTTTTATTACCTTTTTTTACCAAATAGAGTGGAGGAGTAGCAATATACACATAACCTTTTTCGATAAGTTCTCGCATAAATCTAAAAAAGAAGGTAAGGATAAGCGTGGTAATATGGCTACCATCTACATCGGCATCACACATAATAACAACTTTGTGGTATCGAAGTTTTTCCAAATTGAGGGCTTTACTATCCTCTTCAGTACCAACGGTAACACCAAGTGCCGTAAAAATATTTCTAATCTCTTCACTTTCAAATATTTTGTGGTGCATGGCTTTTTCTACGTTAAGAATCTTACCTTTTAGAGGCAAAATAGCCTGGAAGTTACGATCTCGACCTTGTTTGGCTGTTCCTCCCGCGGAATCCCCCTCCACAAGAAATACTTCGCATTTAGCTGGATCTGTTTCAGAACAATCTGAAAGTTTGCCTGGAAGTCCACCGCCACCCATTACGGTTTTGCGTTGTACCATTTCACGAGCTTTTTTTGCTGCATGACGTGCTTGGGCAGCCAAAATTACTTTCTGTACAATTATTTTGGCATCGTTCGGATTTTCTTCCAAATAATTTTCAAGCATTTCCGAAACCGCCTGTGATACAGGAGCTACAACCTCACGATTACCCAGTTTGGTTTTGGTTTGTCCTTCAAATTGAGGTTCAGCTACTTTCACTGAAATGATAGCTGTAAGTCCTTCGCGGAAATCATCACCAGAGATTTCAAACTTCAATTTTTCCAAAAGTCCAGATTGGTCTGCATACTTTTTGAGGGTGTTGGTAAGTCCACGTCTGAATCCTGAAAGGTGCGTACCTCCTTCGTGGGTATTAATATTGTTTACGTAAGAAAAGATATTTTCCGAATAGCTTGAGTTATAAATTAAAGCCACTTCTACAGGAATTTCTCCCTTATCACTTTCCATACTGATAACGTGTCCGATAATAGGCTCTCTGTTTCCGTCCAAATATCGGATATATTCTTTAAGTCCTTCTTTTGAGTGGAACACTTCCTTAATTGGGTTGCCCTCTTTGTCAAAATTTCTTTTATCGGTAAGCGTGATTGTAATTCCCTTGTTCAAAAAAGCAAGTTCACGCATTCTGTTAGCCAAAGTTTCGTAAGAATATTCAGTAGTTTGAGTAAAAATAGTATCATCGGGCAAGAAAGTAACCGTAGTACCACGCTTGTCAGATGCTCCAGTTTGCTTTACTGGATACAAGGCTTTACCGCGTTGGTATTCTTGTTCGTAGATTTTTCCATCTCTATAAACTGTAGCTTTCAGATGATTTGATAAGGCATTTACACACGAAACCCCAACACCGTGCAAACCTCCTGAAACCTTATACGAGTCTTTATCGAACTTTCCTCCAGCACCAATTTTGGTCATAACCACCTCCAAAGCCGAAACGCCTTCTTTTTTATGAATATCAACAGGTATTCCACGTCCGTTATCTTCTACAGTAATAGAATTGTTTTCGTTGATAGTTACACAGATAGAATCACAATGACCAGCCAAAGCCTCATCAATAGAGTTATCAACTACCTCGTATACCAAATGGTGCAATCCTCGAGGACCTACATCGCCAATATACATTGATGGTCGCATTCTCACATGCTCCATTCCTTCTAAAGCCTGAATACTATCTGCTGAATAGTTACTTTTTTTTACTTCTTCACTCATTTTCTATGAAATGTTTAATATATAAAAACAAGCAAAGATAAGCATAATTTGTTTATTTTCCAAGAAAATAATTAAGCACATTCCATCGATAAACATCTTCTCAGGTGGAATGTGGTTTTGTTTATCTTTCTTAACGGGGTCGTTGTGGAATCGGATAATAATCAAAATGTGAATGCAGGTATTGGAGGATTTTTTCCAAGCCTGTGGAAGCCTTGTCTTTAACGACTTTTATTTTAGTATTGCCCACAGGGGCAGGATTGGGGTCGATGTAATATATTCGGGCGGTGTTCGGAGCATAGTCGATGAGTCCTGCGGCAGGATACACTTGCAAAGAGGTTCCGATAACTAGCAATACATCAGCCGTTTTGACCTCCTCAATTGCCTTTTCAATCATCGGAACGCTCTCGCCAAACCAAACAATATGTGGGCGCAACTGGGCTTTGGACGGACTCAAATCGCCCACCAAAATATCGCCCTCGCAAGGATAAACCACTTCCGAATTGTCCACCCCACGCATCTTTAAAAGTTCTCCGTGGAGGTGAATAATATCCGTGTTTCCTGCTCTTTCGTGGAGGTCGTCTACATTTTGGGTAACCACCACTACCTGATGATATTTCCCCAATTGGGCTAATAATAAATGAGCTGGGTTGGGAACGACCTCTTTGAGTTGTCGTCTGCGTTGGTTGTAAAATTCCAATACCAAAGCAGGATTTTTGGCAAAACCTTCTGGACTTGCCACCTCCATAATATTATGCCCTTCCCAAAGTCCGTCTGCATCGCGAAAGGTTTTTACGCCACTCTCGGCACTGATTCCAGCCCCTGTGATGGCTACTATTTTCAGTTTTTTGAGCTTGTACGACCAATGTTGTGGGTATGCCGATTTCTGTGCTTTCGGCGTGATGGGGTTGTCGTGATAGGTCAGTTCAATTCCCAAAATTTTTTCCCATTCACTATTTGTAATCCAATCTTTTAAATCTTTACGACTCGTATTGAGTCCTTCCACATATTGTTTGGCAACATATTCGCGGTATTCAAAAGACACCATTAAGGGAGAAAAGATATACCATTCGGGGCAGATTTTGTCCAACTTCTTAAAGGCTTCTTCAATGGTATCATTGTCGAGATGGCTCAATGTTCCGCTGTCGTTCATATCGCCTGTAAATTCGCCAAAGCAAGAACTTGATTCAACCCCATAACTGCTTCGTTTGCCATCGGTTACACGCACAATATCGACACCAAAACCCTCTCCGCCCAAGCTAAAAACCACTTTTTTCATAGGAGTCATTAATTTTTATTATAACCAAATTCTTCTTGTTGCGATAGTAAAACCCTTTTCCACCATTGCTCTCTTTGAATAATAACCTCGTCATCAATGGTCGATTTGAAAATATCCAAAATAGAATAACGGAAATTTTGTTTGATATGGTCAAAATCCAAATTTAATAAACCTTTATTTCCTCCGTGTCCATTTTCTACATAATTTTTCCAACGCCCCAAAAGCATTTTATCTCCGTAGGCACTGCCAACATATCGCTTATTGTTAGAAACATCGGTGATGAGATACACGCCTTTTTGATTTTCCAAAGCCGTTTTCCAAACCTCTTTTTCCACAACTTTTGATAATTCTTTCCAAGAAAGATTTACCTTGTCGTAACCTGGGAAAATTTCTTCATTAAAAATATCGGGCAATATTTGAGAAACTTTACAATCATTAATGATAGATTCCGCCCAGCGAACCAATGTTTGACTTGTGTTTTTGTATTCTACAATTAATCGTCCTACATATTTTTGATATTCTTTTAAATCCTCGTACTCGTATCCGACACCATCGTAAATATCTAATTTTTTAGTAACCTTTCCAATGTGGAACAACAACCATTTATCATCTTTTATTCGCACAAGCCCGATGGTGATTTCGCCTTCTTGATAAACATTTTTTGAATAATTCCAATATTGACCTTCTAATAAAGATTCTGTTTTCTTATCTTGAAACATTTCTATCGGATTCCAATTTTTATCAACCATTATGATAAGACGAATTTTTGTTCTTTTTAAATCTTCGATAGGAATTTGTAAAATGTCATTTAGCTTAATTTCGTTCATAAGTAAGTATTATTTAAAGTTAGTTAAAATATTTTATTTTCTGTTTAAAAAAATCCAATACTGCTATGGCTTGGCTAATGCCTCTCAATGCGTACGCTTCCGTTGGTCAATAGGTACGCTCCCGTTAGCCAACGCGAACGCACCCGTTTGGGGTCGGAAGCGTATCGGTTTGAAATTCTGTGCAAAGGTAGGGAATAATCAGGTATTTTTGGGGTTCAATTCGGTACAATACCACAAATTGAATACTTTTGCAAAATAAAACCAACA
>JAUMYH010000056.1 GCA_030528745.1 Bacteroidota bacterium | reverse complement strand
CCACCTTTGTAGAGTTTGAGGATATGAGAAATATCCAACGAATCTACTACGGTTTCTACCAACTTAACAGGATGATTATCAGGTATTTTATCAAAAATGTTGATTGGAAAAAGTTCTGGTGTATTGCTTGGTAACGTTTTAAATCTTACTTTTGTCATTGGTTGTTTTTTTTTCACAGCCTAAAATTACAAAATTTTAGGAAAAACACCAAATAAAAAAGCTGTCCGAGACTTTTCGGACAGCTTCATTAAAAACGAGGAGCTAAGGGGCGTGATTATATTTTTTGAAAATCAGTTAAGGCACATCATCAAAGCAAAACCAAGTATAAATCCTATATTTGCAATGTCTGTATTTTTGTTTAGTCGAGTCAGGGGAATTATTTCTTCTATTACAACAAATATCATAGCACCAGCAGCGAAGGCAAGTGCATAGGGTAGGATAGGGGTGAAAAAAGAAATAAATAACACTCCTATAACAGAAGCAATAGGTTCAACTAGAGCCGATGCTTGTCCGTACAAGAAACTCTTTTTGGGGCTTAATCCTATTTTTCGTAGGGGTAGGGCTACAATTATACCTTCTGGGAAGTTATGAATGCCTAATCCAATGGCTAACGACAACGCTCCATTAATGGTTGCCTCTGGTATACCTAATGATGCTCCACCTAATAGAATTCCCATTGAAAGTCCTTCTGGAATGTTATGCAGGGTAATGGCAAGAGTAAGTAAAGTGGCTTTTTGCCAAGCTGTTTTGATTCCTTCGGGCTGTACTTCTTTTTGATATAGGTGTAAATGTGGTAAAATTTTATCTAATACAAACAAAAACAAAGCTCCTGCTATAAATCCGATTGCTATTTTGATGGTGTTTGGATTGTTATTGGCTTGGTTTATTTCTATAGCAGGAGCTAATAGACTGAAATAACTAGCCGCTATCATTACACCGCCAGCTATTCCGAGCATTCCATCAAGAAATATTTGATTTATTTTTCGAGTCAAAAATACCAAAGATGCCCCAAGAGCTGTAAATAACCAAGTGAAAACTCCTAAAAGAAACGCTATCAGTAGCGGATTGTATTGCTCTATATATTCTATCATTTAATCGTTTATTTTTACAAAAATGTTATTAGCTATTGCGTGTGAAACTATTTGTGTTTGGTTGTTGAAGTTTAATTTTAAAGAATTGTCATAGGACTCCTTTTCTAAAATGGTAAATTGCGTACCCAGTGCTATATTTTGTTTGTTGAGATATTGCAAAAAGGCTTTAGAGGTATCTTTGACGCCAATACATATCAACTCAATATTTAGGGGAGCCTCGGCCAATAACGTTCTTTTTATGTTTGGAAAAGAACCGTCTTGTTTAGGAATCGGATCACCATGTGGGTCTTCGTCAGGAAACCCCAAATACCTATCGAGATTATTGACCAATTTTTCCGACTGTATGTGTTCTAATTGTTCGGCAATCTCGTGAACTTCGTCCCAAGAAAATTGCAGTTTGTTTACCAAAAATACCTCCCAAAGCCGGTGTTTACGAATGATGTTTAGGGCTATATTCATACCTTTAGGGGTTAGAAGCACTCCCTGATATTTGATGTACGAAACCAGTTGTTTGTCGGCTAGTTTTTGTATCATATCCGTAACAGACGAAGGTTTGCTGTTGATAGCTTGAGCTATAGCATTGGTACTCACTCCATTAGAGTTGGAGTGCGAAAGGTGGTATATGATTTTGATATAATTTTCTTCAGAAAAAGTCATCTATTTCCTTTGGTTAATTAGTTCAGATTTCGTTTTAATTCACTTACCAATTTAACAGTCTCTACCGCCTCTTTTACATCGTGTACCCTAAGGATGTTAGCTCCTTTGTACAAGGCTATAGCATTAAGTGCAGTAGTGCCATTAAGCGCTTCAGAGCTTGTGATATTGAGAGTTTTGTAAATCATAGATTTTCTGGAAATGCCTACCAGTAAAGGAAGTTCTAATATCGAAAAAGTTTCTAAAGCATTAAGCAGTTCAAAGTTTTGTTCCGTGGTTTTGGCAAATCCGAATCCAACATCGAGTATCAAATCGTCAATTCCCAAGATTCGAGCTTCATTGATTTTTTTAGAAAAATATTTTAAAATATCATTTATGATATGGTCGTATTTGGTTAAAAATTGCATCGTTTGGGGCGTACCTACAGAGTGCATCATAATGTAGGGAACTTTGTGATGTGCTACCACCTCCAAAATGTGTTTGTCAAAATTCCCTCCCGAAATATCATTAACCATACAAAAGCCTTCGTTGAGGGCTATGTTGGCAACCTGACTTCGGAAGGTATCTATCGAAAATAACACATCAGGAAACGTTTTCATTAAAGGACTGAGTATAGAGGTGAGCCTGAAAAGTTCTTCTTCCTCAGATACCTCTGGGGCGTTTGGACGAGAGGAATACAACCCAACATCAATAAAATCAGCTCCTTCAGATACCATTTTTTCTACTTGTGTAAATATCTGATAGAGTGTATTGTATCTGCCTCCATCGTAAAACGAATCGGGGGTAAAATTCAAAATACCCATTACCCTTGGCACGGACAAATCGATGAGGTTTCCTTTACAGTTGATAGTCATAGTTTATGATATTTTTGATAGCAAAGATATTGATTATTATACAAAAATAAAAATAATGTTTGAAGGGGTAATTTGAATAACATATTTTTTACAGGTACCAGCGGTCGATAAACTGCCTGATTCAATCTCTTTTACAACATTGAGTTTAAAACTCATATTGTAATCTCGTTGGGTACGTTTTACATATTTATCCATAATAACGATTTTTTTGTATCGCTATTTCAGGATAAGACAGTCCGTTCTGCTCTGTTATTTTAATTAATTCTGCCATTTGGATAATTATTTTTTTTGTTTACATTTGTATTTATGTTTGTACTTTTGTTAGTGCTGTTATGAGTACAGTTGTTAGTATTTTTGTTAGTGCAAATATATAGATTAAAAGCTAAACAACACAAGTATTTGTAGGTTAAAAACTAAAATATTTTTATTTATGACAGGTAGAATTTTACAATTTATTGATTATAAAGGTATTAGTAAATTATCTTTTTACAAAGAAGTAGGGTTGTCAAATGGTTTTTTAGATAAAAATAAAAGTATAGGAGGAGTGAATTTAGTTAAAATACTAAATAAGTATCCTGAAATTAATCCTTTGTGGTTGTTATTGGGAGAGGGAGAAATGATAAAGAAAGAGAATGTTATTGTAGACAATTCTAATTTAAAAGCAAACAATAGTGTAGTAGGTAACAATATTACAGGCAATTTAGGAAATGTAACGTTATCTCTTTCTAGTGATGATATTTCTACTATAATAGATTTGCAGAAAGAACTAACAGAAAGATTAAAAGCAAGTCAAAATCAAATAGATACATTATTAGAAATTTTAAAAAGTAAATAAATTATGAGAAAAACATTACTAGGGTTAGGTGTAGTGTTGGCTATGGTTTCGTGTTAAGGAAAATAGTTTGCCAACAGAACAATTAGCAAAAGATAGTATTATAGAGCTAATAAAAACCGAATCAAACGACAAGGTAGAATTATTAGAGTTTAAGAAAACAGATGGTATGAGTAGCAGACGTGATGAGGTTGATTATTATCAATTAGATTTTGAAGGGCAAATATCTTACAAGCAAGGAGGTTTTTATTTAGGTGAAAGTTATGGCAAAACTAAAGGTTTTTTGAAAGTTGTTGATAAAGAACCTAATAGGTATGCCTACAATTTTCATCTTTATGAAAAGGTAGAAAAGGATGAAACAAAAGATATTAAAGGATATATTGCTTTTATTAAAAAAGAAAGTGGTTGGAAAAGAAATGATGTTTATATGACTTTTAAAAAATAAATAAAAACACAGATAAATTATGAGAAAAGTAGTTTTAGTATTAGCACTTGGTTTAGGTTTTATTTCATTTGGACAGGATAAACAATGTGAGACCCTACAGTCTGAAAATAACGCACTTAAAACAGAAAACGCTTCTCTTAAAGAAGAAGTGGCATATTTTAAAAATGTTTTAGAGGTTAATAAACCTATTATGGAAACTGAAAAAGATGGTATCTCTTTCAAAATTACAAAAGTAGAAGGAAAGAAAGTAGAACAAGGAATTGCTCTAACCTTTTTACTAGAAGCTAAAGATACTGACCGTAAAGTTCATATTCCTCATGGTTCAGTAGTAGATTTGGAAGGTAACGAATTTAAAATAAACTTCTTTAAATAATACGCCTACAAAAATAATTCTAACTTTCGCTTATACAGGAGATTATAAGAGTATACCACCTAAAATACTTAAAACAGTACGATTTAGAGCAAATAATACGAATTTAAAAATCTCTTCATTTGATAGAGAAGTCAGAACAGATGTGGAGTTTAGAGATGTAGAGGTTACTTGGGTAGAATAATATGACACAATACCACGCTCAATTTCTATTAGACAAAGAAAAAGACAAGCCAGATGCGAGATTGCGGTATCGAATCAAGTGGGATAAGAATATCGTAGCCTTTAATTTGGGTTATAGGGTAGATATTGAGAAGTGGAGCGTTGAGGCTCAACGTTGTAAAGCCAATACGACACACGGCAAAAAGAAGGTTTCAGCTAGTGTCATCAACAAAAAAATACAGCAATTTGAACAGGCATTTCAAAACACAGCAGTCTATTTTGAAACCAAAAGGAAAAGCCCTAATAAACAAGAGTTTCAGTCGTGTTTTAACAACGAAATCGGACGCAAAAAGAAATCTAATTTCGACAAGTCTTTTTTTGAGTGTTACCAAGAGTTTATACTAAAAGTAAGTAAATCATCAAACAATAGGTCTGAAGGCACTTACAGAAATCAGTCTGATATTAAAGGAAGAAGATGAAAACAAAACAAGTACCTCAAGACAATAGTAATTTGTCTGAAAATAATTTGAAAGAATTGTGTTATGCTACAGATGAATTGGGACAATACACAACAACTTTGAGTTCGGGGTGGGAACCCAAAACACTGGCACTTGATTTGTCTATAAAAGTTATAGAAGATAGAATTCAAAATGCCAAATATAAAATACAACAAGGTAAAGCAAGTCCGATTCTTTATTATATGGAGTTGTACAAAATGGATTACAATATTTTGGGTGCTTATGTGAATATACACCCTTGGATAGTACGACTTCATACCAAACCTTTTTTTTTCAAGCGGCTCAGTCTTGGAACGCTTCGCAAATATGCCGAGGTGTTTAAAATAGAGCAAGATACATTATTAAACTTTGAAGCGTAAAAGATGAATTTCGTTCATAAACAATCGGCCCATTGCGAAAATGGAGTTGTATCTAACCTGCTAACACATAACGGATTGAATATATCAGAGCCTATGGTGTTTGGACTTGGTTCTGGTCTTTTTTTTGTATATTTACCTTTTCTGAAAGTAAATCATGCTCCCGCCATTAGTTACCGACCTATGCCTGGTGCTATTTTTAATAATGCTTCAAAAATATTAGGGGTTAAAGTAAGGCGACAAAAGTTCTCGAACACACAAACAGCACAAATGGCGTTAGATGAAAATCTCAAAAACAATATCCCTACAGGATTGCAAGTAGGGGTGTATGGATTAAAATATTTTCCAGACCAATACAGATTTCATTTTAACGCTCATAATTTGGTGGTCTATGGCAAAAATAATTCGGAGTATTTAATAAGTGATCCTGTAATGGAAAATGTAACTACTCTGACCGATAAAGAGTTAGAAGAGGTGCGTTTTGCAAAAGGAACATTAGCCCCTAAAGGACATTTGTATTATCCGACTCATATACCCAAGCAAATAGATTGGTCAAAAGCCATAAAAAAAGCCATATTAAAAAATTGTAACCAGATGTTAGCTCCTGTGCCATTGGTAGGGGTTAAGGCAATGAGAAAATTGGCTCGTGATATAAAAAAATGGCCTGCCAAAATCGGTGTTGCTAAAACGAATTATTACTTGGCTCAGCTGATTCGTATGCAGGAAGAAATAGGTACAGGTGGGGGAGGATTTAGATTCATCTATGCCGCATTTTTGCAGGAAGCAGCTCAGAGGCTCAATAGCAACAAATTGTTAGAGTATTCAAATAAAATGACTTATATCGGAGATTTATGGCGTGAATTGGCATTACAAATAGCAAGGGTGTACAAAAAAAGATCCCATCAGACCGATGTTTACGAATCTATAGCCGATACATTGTTAAAAATTTCGTATGAGGAAGAAACATTTTTTAAAAATCTAAAGAAAACAATTAAAAATAATCAGTTTGATTGAAAAGCTAATGGAAAATAGAAGAAAAAAACAACTGGAATCTTTCGGAAGATTGTTGGATATTATGGATGATTTGAGAGAAAAATGTCCGTGGGATAAAAAACAAACATTACAATCGCTCAGAAATCTGACTGTGGAAGAAACTTATGAATTAGGAGATGCCATATTGAAAAATGATTTGGAAGAGGTGAAAAAAGAATTGGGAGATTTATTACTACATATCGTTTTTTATGCCAAAATAGGAAGTGAAACAGGCGATTTTGACATAGCCGATGTAACAGATACTATCTCAGATAAATTGATAGTGCGTCATCCGCATATATACGGAGGTATTCAGGTTGATAATGAAGAAGATGTTAAACGCAATTGGGAAAAAATAAAGCTAAAAGAAGGGAATAAGAGTGTGCTTAGTGGTGTACCAAATAGTTTACCAGCTCTTATAAAAGCCACTAGAATACAAGACAAAGTGGCTGCAGTAGGATTCGATTGGGATTCTGTAAACGGGGTATTGGACAAGGTACAAGAGGAACTAGAAGAACTTAATAAAGAGGTAATAGATAAAAACTCTGAGAAAATAGAGGAAGAATTTGGAGATGTATTGTTCAGCCTGATTAATTATGCAAGATTTTTGAAAATAAATCCAGAAGATGCTTTAGAGAAAACCAATAGAAAATTTATAAAAAGATTTCAATATATAGAGCAAAAAGCCCTTGAAAACGAGAAATCTATTCAAGATATGCGTATAGATGAGATGGAACACTTTTGGAATGAGGCTAAAAGTGAAAAATAATTACAAAAATAGCCTCCAATTGATTGTATATTAAAAAAATAGTACTACATTTGCAGTCTAAAAATTATTAACCAAGGTCGGGTACCTTAAAATTTAATCAAAAGATTATGCCAGTAAAAATTAGATTACAAAGACACGGTAAGAAAAACAAACCGTTTTATTGGGTTGTAGCAGCAGACTCAAGATCAAAAAGAGATGGAAAATTCCTAGAAAAAATAGGAACGTACAATCCGAACACAAATCCTGCAACTATTGAACTTAACGTAGATAGTGCTGTGAAGTGGTTGTTCAATGGAGCTCAGCCTACAGATACAGCAAGAGCTATTTTGTCGTACAAAGGAGCTTTACTTAAACACCATTTGGAGGTTGGAGTACGAAAAGGAGCTATAACTCCAGAACAAGCTGCCGAGAAGTTCAACAAATGGCTTGAAGAGAAAGAGGCTAAAGTAAATGCTAAAAAAGACAACTTGTCAAAAGCAAAAGCTGATGCAAAAGCGAAGTCTTTAGCAGCTGAAAAAGAAGTAAATGCCAAAAAAATGGAAGCTATTGCAGTTAAACAGGCAGCAGCGGTAGCAGAATCTACAGAGGAAGTAGCTACGGAAGAGTCTACAGAAGAACAAGCCTAAACCAAAAAAGTTTATCATTGCCAAGATGAATTTCGACAAAACTTTTTATTTGGGTAAGATAAGCAAAAAGTTTAGTTATAAGGGAGAACTCTTAATCTATTTGGATACAGACGAACCCTATTTGTATACAGAATTGGAATCAGTTTTCGTTAATTTTAACGGAAACTTGATTCCTTTTTTTATTGAAAAATCAAGCATTCATAAAAACGAATTCCTTAGAGTAAAGTTTGAAGATGTAGATTCTGAGGCAGAGGCTGATAAATTAATTGGTTTGGAAGTACATCTGCCAACAACATTGCTTCCTAAACTCGAGGGGACTAATTTTTATTTTCATGAAATTATAGGCTATAGCGTTGAAGATAAACAAAAAGGAGCTATAGGTGTGATTGTTGATGTCAATGATACAACGCTACAGGCTTTGTTTGTGATTGAAAATAAAGAAAAGAAACAAATCTTGATTCCGATAATAGATGATTTTATCTTGAGTGTTGATAGAACAAACAAGATTATACATTTGGATACCCCTAAGGGATTAATAGACCTATACCTCGAATAGATTATTGCTCATCTTCCGAATAAATTTCTTCTATTCGGTCGTATATTAGATTAGATTCCCAACCTCTATACAACAAATAATCAACGGTCTTTTTTTTAAGTTTATAGATATTAGTTTCTTTGGTTTGAACTTTCTTTTTTCTGATGAGTTCATCTAGCACTTCTACATATCTGTTGTCGTCAATTTCTTCCAATGCTTTATTGATATTGTAAGGAGAAATTTCTCGAAATTTAAGCTCAAAACGCAATTTGTTCCGCCCCCAGTTTTTGTAATTGAATTTGCCACGAACAAAACTTTTAGCAAAACGTTCTTCGTCTAAGAATTTATTTTCAGCCAAATACACCAATATTTGGTCTTGTTCCTCCAAGGTCAATCGCATTTCATAAAGTTTTTCACGAACTTCTTTGTAGCATCGGTCTTGGTAGGCACAGTATCCTTCTATCTTTTTGATAGCTTCTTTGATGGTGTACGACTTGGTATCCAATAGGTTACAGATTACGACGTTTCATCTCTATGTTGATAAGCGAAAGTTCTCGACCTGTCTGTCCTGCAACAGAAGTGTTTTCCTCAGCTCGTCTGATAAGATAAGGCATCACGTCTTTAACAGGGCCGAAAGGTAGATATTTGGCTACATTATACCCCTGATTAGCTAGGTTAAAACTAATGTTATCACTCATACCATATAGTTGTCCAAACCAAATACGTCTATCTTTTTTATCGATATTTTTTTGTTTTAATAAATCGATGAGCTTGTACGAACTTTGCTCATTGTGTGTACCAGCAAATATAGCCATACTTTCGATGTGTTCCATCATATATGCAATGGCGTTGTTATAATTTATATCGGTGAGTTCTTTAGTTTCACAAATAGGGTCTTTGTAGCCCTTTTCTTTGGCACGTTGCCTCTCTATTTCCATATAAGCCCCTCTTACAACCTTCATTCCGATATGAAAGTGGTGCTGTTTTGCTTTTTGGTGCAATGATTTAAGATAATCCAATCTGTCCCAACGATACATCTGTAAAGTATTAAATACTATGGCTTTATCCTTGTTATATTTCATCATCATTTGTTCAACTAATTCGTCAGCGGCATCTTGCATCCAACTATGTTCAGCATCAACTAAAATGATGATGTCATTCTGATGTGCGGTTTTACAAGCTATATCAAAACGTTCTACAACTCTATTCCATTCTTTTTGTTCGGCTTCGGTGAGTGATTTGTTTTCACCCAATTTTTCAAAAAGTTCAAATCGTCCAAAACCAGTAGGTTTGAATACCACAATGGGGATTCCTTTATGGTTTTTGGCATAATCAATCGTGCGAAGTGTAACCTTAAGAGCATCGTCAAAGTGGGCTTCGGTTTCTTTTCCTTCAACAGAATAATCCAATACAGAAGAAACCCCTTTTGAATACATTTTATCCACCACAGTTAGGCATTCTTGCTCTGTTTCGCCACCACAAAAATGGTCAAATACAGTACTTCTGATGATTCCTTTAACGGGAAGATGTAGGTTTAATGATAACATGGTTAGTTTTGTGCCTATTTTGACCAATGTTGGTGAGGCAATCATTTCAAACAAAAACTTGGCTCTTTTGAGTTCTTTATTTGATTTTAAACCAAACGCTACTTCTGTATTATTGAAAACATTATTCATAAGGATATTGTAATAAGAAAACCATGCAAATATAAAATATATAAAGAATAATTAAAAATATTTTTAAATAGATATATTAACAAAAGATAAAATGATTTTACATCTTGATAATCAATGAATTATAAGTGTGTGAAAATGCTCTTTGTAGAGTTTTGATTTGGATTTAATACAGTTTTAAATATTGAAAATCAGATGTTTAATTGCTTTATTTCGCAGTGAAGTCATCATATTCCTTAAAAGATTTGTTATACGATATTCTGAAAATGGTTGTTTTGTAGAAAAAGCTCGTTTGAGGTGAGTTTAAATGTATATGATTAAGAATCTTATCAATAAAGTTTTGGATTAAAATTTCTTTTTCTTTCAGATAAGTATGGGGAAATTTCTTTTTCTGTTGTATCTTTGTTTAGCAGGTATGAGCATCTTTTTATCATCACTGCCGAGCTTAGAGCCAAACTCTGCAAAAAGAAAAAACAATTACTTTTGCAAAAAATACCCAATGAGACTAAACGATTTAATACACGAAATTCCCAAATTGTACGATGCTTTTTCGCAGAAAAATCGTGTGAATTTGTCGTATTATATCGGTAAAATCAGAAAAATTGAAATCACAAAAGATTCGTTTTGTTATTACAATGCGGTTTCATCTATTGCTTCGTCCAAAATTGAGGGCGAAACAATGGAAATTGATAGTTTTTTGCGTCATAAAATGAATGGCACTCGCTACCAAAAAAGCCTTACGGAAAAGTCAAACGATTTGTTTGAAGCCTATCTTTTTGCACAAAAAAATCCGTTGACGGCAAAAAACTTACTTAAAGCTTACAAAATACTTTCTAAAAATTTGTTGCCCAAAGACTTACAAGGAAAGGTACGTAGTTCGGATATGATTATACAAGATGTTTCGCAAGGGAAAGTACTGTACGAAGCCTGTCCGAAAGAATGGGTAACAGACTAATTTTAAGTATTTTGCACACTTTTTGAAAATTTGTTTCCAAAAATACACATCTTATTTTAGTTGATGAAGTATGTCTTTACTTTGCACTTTGAAAAATAGAAGTGTTTTTGTTCAAAACAAGCAGAGGTAAACCAAGAGAGTACGTTAGTTTTTAGAACTATTTTTCACATTAGTTCTCTGCCTGTGCTTACGTACAATATTAAATTATACGAAGTTTAGAAGTACAAAGACACAAATTATTTTAAATGATTAATTATTCTTAAATTAAACTTGTAAAAACCTACTTTTCATTTGGTTACTATTTTATTTTTTATTTTCTTTGTTGGGAAGAATGAATGTTTTTACGTGTGAAAACTCCAAAAGCAACTATTAAGATTAGCAACATATCAAATGAAAAAAGTAATTTGTGTGTAGAGGTAATCAAAGGAATAGAAAATAAAAAAATCCCTGTTTGGTTTGTTGAAAAAATAAACTCATTAACAGATGAAGCATTATGGAAGAATGATTTTTTAATGGATTATCATACATTTTCAGAAAGGATTGCAAATAAAAAATGGAGCTTGGATAAAATCATATCTAAGGAAAATTCGTTACACTTTATTCTCGATATAATAGAACGTTCTTCTTTTTTTGAAATTCTTTGTGTAACATCGGTACTAGATGTACCTCTACAAAACATTGAAATAGACGACCCTTTTTTTGGAATTTATACACCTGAAAAATAAACAAAACCGTTTATGAAAAGCAAATACGATTTATTTTTATCTTCAAAAATTATAGATATTTCCGAAGATGTTAAAATGCTCATTCCCATAGAGATTTGGTGGAAAAAACAGAATGACTTTTTAGGGCTTGAACTTTCCTTAGAACAAGCAAAAGAGCTAAAAAAACATTTGGAAAAAGCACAAATAATGCTAAAAATAATTCCTATTTTGTATAAAAATCCTAAAATAACTTTTGAAAAAGCTAAAAACATAGCCTTTAATGAATATTCAAAAGTTAAATCCGCTAATATCAACAGATATGGAGATTTTAAAATAGGAAGCGACCATCCGATATGGTATTCTTTTTTTTCAGATGACTACACTTTACAAGAACAAGGATACACACCTGGATATTGGGGAGTTTATGTCGATAAGTTAACAGGAAATATAATGGGAAATCAAGAAATTATTCATTATCTGTTTTTATAAAAACAAACCATTAAAAACCAATATTTTATGTGTTAAAAAATGAAAAGACACTTTGCCAAAGCATCAAAAACAGCATTAGAGCCACTGATGAACATCGATTGTTCTACGCCTTTATGTGGTTTAACCTCGCCTCTTGACCAGATTTGCATTTTGTTGATACTTGCCATAATAAAAAAAGGAGGGGAGCTTACTCTAAGTTCTAAAATTAAACATATATTCGCCACTATGTTAGGCATTATAAATGACGAATCTTTTTTGATAAGAAAGATTAATGAAAACGGATTGGTAAAACATCAAGGCGAATACGAAAAAACAGGGGTGTACAAAAATCTTTCCCTTACCGAAAAAGGAGAACAATATCTAATAAAGCATTTAGAAAACGTCATTATTCCAACGGAAATGTTTAATGAAACACATCGAGAAAGAATCCTTAAAGTATTGACTTTTTAATTAAAAACAAATAGAACTTGACAAAATCTATGGAAGAATTTAAAAATATTTTTGGAAAACCTCAATTTTTTCCCAAAGGAATTGAGGAGTATTATTCTTATTCAACAAAGGAATTGACAGAATTGTTAAAAAAACACAATAATGGATACGTAAAATCTCGGATTTGCACTGAATTAGGAAGAAGAAAAGAATTAATTCCTATTTTTGAAGAGTTGGAAAATATGGAAAATCAAAAGATGGAAGCTCTCTTTGGATTGAGTGTAGCCCAAATATTAGGATTAATTATTATTGATAATGGAAATAGAAATGATATTGAATATTTGATTTCAAAAATAAATAGATGGAAAATTAAACATCAAAAAGAAGATTTTATTTATTTTTTAGAAAGTAACGATATTTTTATTTTATAGATTATGCTCCCAATAATATGTTAGAAGAAAAAAAATACATATTGAAACTTATAAATAACATCAACAAAGGAAATTCCGTGTCCGTACCGAATATTGATATGAGGGTTATGAGGAAGTATCCAAATGTAATATATGAAGACAATCTGAAAATCTATTTATTAGAGTTGGAAGAAGAGGGATATATTGAGCTTCTTGATGAAATCACTCTTAAAATCACCCAAAAAGGAATTATATTTCTTAAAGAAAATACCTCCCAATATTAATATTCCCAAAGATTTAAAAATGAATGTAAAATTATTGTGATAAAAATGGAAACAATACAAAAATTTATAGACCGAAACAAGGATAGTTACATCAAACACGCTGATGTTCCACAAGAACTAATTACCAAATATAAAGGTATTTTACCCGATGAACTGACTTGGCTTTGGGAAAATATGGGATTTGGCATTTACGAAAATGGTTATTTACAATTGGTAAACCCCGAAGAATGGGATT
>JAUMYH010000002.1 GCA_030528745.1 Bacteroidota bacterium | reverse complement strand
AAAAATTATTTAAAACCAGTTAGAAAAAGGAAACTGAGGGTCTTGCAAAGGACTCATATAACTGCTTCCCCTCCTCTAACAACCTCTTGCAAGTAGCTCTAAACTTATCGTTATAGTACTCTGAATTATAATAATGAAACACTATTTTATCGTATTTAGCATAATTCTGTCCTACATACTGGTTTCTTGTCTTACAATAAGACGAATAACCCTTATAATAACCAAAAGCAAACGAACATTTGTCAGAAGATGTTACAAAAGCTGACCAACCCTCATTTTTTCCAACTATATCTATAAATGAATTTAACTGACCAATGTATGAATCTCCAACCACCAATACATTTGGCTCTTTTGTTAAATCACCTTTTATACAACCTTTTTCTAAATTGTTATGACATATATTTTGAGGATACAAAAATTCTGAAGCTATCAATGTAGGAGGCGTATATTTAATCTTATAAAATAATCCCAATACTACAATAGACGGCAATATATAAAATAGCACCAAATTTTTCTTGAAAGAAAATTTATTCTTCCTAATCGGCTCTTCTACAAAATAGTACGTAACTACAGACAATCCAAACATCACTACTATTGAGATAATTACATACGATGTTGGCAAAACACTCTCTTGATACAAATACCTCAACAACGCCAAAACAACCCAATGCCACAAGTATAAAGAATATGATATTTTACCAATCCACACTACCACATTATTAGAAAAGATAGTTTTAACTATATTATTTTCTTTGTTTGCTAATATTAATAATACCGTGAGAATTGACACCAACAAGAACAAAACGCCATAAGTCTTGACAGTAAATAAATCTTTTGTGAAAAATAGAATTACCATACCCAACAACGAAAACACACCTATCCAAGTCGATGCCTTTCCTAATGAAAAACCCTCGTTTTTATGAAGATAGATGGCTAATGCTGCACCAGACATTATTTGCATAAATCTTAAATGTGGCAAATAATAGAGTTGCATACTAATCCCTATCTTTTGCAAATCTAAAAAAGAAGATATAAAGAGCAACCCTATAACACCAACACCATTTTGAGCAGATTCTTTCGCACAAAACCTATTTTGAAAGCCAAAAATATTAAAACTGGGAAGATAAAATAAAATTGCTCTTCTACCGAAAGTGACCATATATGCAGAAAGACCTTCTCGTCTGATGAAGGATGGAAATAATCTCCCCCTCTTGCAAAAAATAGATTAGCCAAAAACAAAGTCGATGCAACAGCCGAATCTACAACCCATGTAACTTCTGAGGGAACATACAACAACCAACTCAACAATACTCCTGAGATCAACACCACAAAAAACAAAGGCAGAATCCTTTTTATTCGTCTGTTGTAAAATTGTACAAACGAAAAAACACCCTGTTTGTTCTGTTTATAAATTATTGAGGTTATCAAATAGCCAGATATTACAAAAAATATATCAACCCCCAAGAATCCACCTGGCAACCAACTGCTGTTGATATGAAAGATAACCACAGACAACACCGCCAAAGCCCTAAGCCCATCAATGTCTTTTCTGTATGCTATACTACTCACCTTCTAATCTTTCTTGTTCTAACTTTTCTGCTAATCGGTGTTCTATAATTGGGGCTATAAGCGTTTTGCGAACATTGCGCTTTACAAACGGATACAACTCCAAATCGCCTTTCATTCTGTCTTGTGGGTTTGGATATTTATTCACACCCAAAAGCACCTCTTTTCCCAAATCAAACTGATCTTGTTCTTTTTGTGCGTTTTCTGCAATTTTGCGTTGAATAGTTCCTGCTATAAGCTGGATAATCAACCCTCCTGAAAGTTCTATTTCTTTGAACAAATTCAAGGCTTTTTGAGCAAGTTGTTCTGTTATGCTCTCTATATAATACGAACCATCGGCAGGATTGTCTACCTTGTCAAAATAACTTTCATTTTTAAGCAACAACAACTGATTACGTGCTATTCTGTCACCAAATTCATTGTCTTTGTGGTAAATGGCGTCATAGGCAAGATTCGACACGGCATCTGCCCCTCCGATGATGGCACTCATACATTCGGTAGTAGTACGCAACATATTCACGTTGTAATCATATATCGACTTGTTTCTTTTTGAAGGTTGTGCTATTATTATACAATCATTCTCAAGACCATACTCTTGTAAGAGTGTCTGCACCAGAACCCTCAAAGCCCTTAATTTTGCTATCTCGAAAAAATAATTCGAGCCTACACTCACCTGAAATATTATCTTACTTTTAGGATTTTCCAATCTGTTGAGATATTCGTTCAAATGGGCTAATCCATACGCCAATTGCTGAATAATATTTGCCCCAGCATTCTGATACAATTCGGTGTTTATGGTTATGGCTGTTATATGAATTTTATTTATTCGTTGTAAAGTAGCAAAATCCGAATTTATATCTTGATACCAATTGCCGTCTTGACACAAATTCCATATAGGATCAATCAGCACGTATATTTTGTACTGATACTGCTCTACAAACCTCATTACTTTTCTGACAAAATCCTCATCTAAAAACAATAATTGTAAATAATATTGTTGTTCGGTGGGCAAATTGTCAAACAATTGTTCGACATTTATATTATTATTCGGAAGGATAAAATACACACTCTCTGCACCTCGTTCAAGGGTTTCCTTAGCTCTATCGTTAGATTTTTGTAAATCCTGCACATAGATACGCTGAAGAATACAAAACTTGGAGGCTTTGGTATCTACAGATAAAAAATCTTTGTGTTCATCGATATGATAAAATGGCTTCACGTCTATTCCTTCGAGTGAATTCCATACTACCTTCTCGTTATAGTCTGCCCCTTTAAGGTCTGCCTGAATTTTATTTTTCCATTGTTTAGATGAAATTCCGTCAAAATCTGTAAACAATTTGTCTTGCATTATTCTTCTATTTCGTTCTGATATTCGATAATAAAGATTTCCTCATTATCTTTTTTCATATAATATTGTTCTCTGGCGTATTGCTCTATTTTTTCTGGCTGACTCAAATCCTTAATTTGTTTTTGGTCTTTGTCTATTTCCTGCATATAATACGCCTTATTATTTTCCAATTCTTTAATTTGTTTATTCAACACCCGATGATCTAAATACGAGGCGTTGTCCAAAAAAAGCATCCAAATTACAAACAAAGTGGATATTAAAATATACTTGTTTGAAAACAATCGTAAATATGGATATTTGGTTATTATATTTTTTAAAAAATTCATATTCAATTTTATTTTTTCATAACCTTACTCAACACCCCAAACACACCTCTGATAAAGGTAGCACTGGTTATCATCTTTAACACAGGATTTTGAGCTGTAGACTTACGCGTTGTAGTGGATTTTGAAATGTTTTTGGGAGCTGATTTCTGATTTTCCTTCTCTCTTTTTTCTTCATCCTTTTGCTGATGAATTTCTTTAATCTTTTTGCTCAACATTTCATAAGCGCTCTCTCTGTCTATAGTATCATTGTACTTTTTAACCAAAAAAGATTTGTCTAACAAGTTTTTTATCTCTGAGGGTGATAATATATCCATTCTTCCACTTGGAGCACAAAGCATCGTGGCTACCAATGGCGTTGGTCGTCCTTTTTCGTCTAACACGGTTACAAAAGCCTCTCCTGTTCCCAATGTTGTAAGTGTTTGAGCCACATCGTAATATTCTGATATTGGATAGTTTTGGGCTGTGAGTTTTATAGCCTGACGGTCTTTGGCTGTAAAAGCCCTGAGGGCGTGTTGAATTTTCAACCCCAATTGCGACAATACCGCGTCTGGTATATCTGTTGGATTTTGTGTACAGAAAATAATTCCAACTCCCTTGGAACGAATTAACTTCACGATATTTTCCAATTGATTGAGCAAGGCTTTTGAGGCCTGATTAAATATCAAATGTGCCTCATCTATAAATATTACCAATTTGGGTTGCTCTAAATCACCCTCTTCAGGAAATGTATTGTATACCTCTGCCAAAAGACAAAGCATAAAGGTCGAAAACATTTTTGGACGATCTTGAATATCTGTAAGGCGAATTATGTTTACATAACCTCTACCCTGCTCGTCTACTCTGGTCAAATCATCTACCTCAAAACTCCTTTCCCCAAAAAACAAATCCGCACCTTGGTTTTCTAATTCAACTATCTTACGCAATATAGCACTGGTCGAACTACTTGATATACGTCCGTACTCTGCCTCAAATTCTTCTTTACCTTCTTCTGTGCAGTATTGCAATATTTTTTTAAGGTCTTTTAAATCCAAAAGCGGATAATTTCTGTCATCACAATATTTGAAAATTACCGCCAACACGCCTTCCTGCACCTCCGAAAGATCAAAAATTCTTGACAGCAACACCGAGCCAAACTCCGATATAGTTGCTCTAAGTCGTACTCCTTCTTGAGCGGATATTGACATCAATTCGACAGGAAAAGCCTCTGGTTTAAATGGAATATTCATCTTTTGATGTCGCTCGGTTATAAATGATTTCTCCTCTCCCTGAGCTGCTATACCACTCAAATCTCCTTTCAAATCCATCAACAAAGTTGGTACTCCTGACCTTGATAATCCTTCGGCAACGCCTTGTAGAGTTTTGGTTTTTCCCGTACCCGTTGCCCCTGCTATAAGTCCGTGCCTGTTTAACGTTTTTAATGGAATATGCACAAAGGTATCTGACAACACTTCGCCATTAAGCATTGCTCCTCCTATAGTTAAGTACTTCCCTTTATGAGTATATCCAGATATAATATGCTCTCTAAATTGTGCTGTGTTTGCCATTTTTAATTTGTTTATCATTTAAGTATATCTATGCAAAGGTATCAAATTTATTTAACAATCTCACATATAGCCTTTATTATCATTATTTTTTATAATTTTGTATTTATTACTAAATCAATTCGGATTGAACAACAATACTTTATATATTCGGAGATGTCTTGAATTAGCCAAAAATGGACTAGGAAGTACCTATCCTAATCCGTTGGTAGGAGCCGTGATTGTACATAATGAAACCATTATAGGCGAAGGGTGGCATCAAAGGGCTGG
The DNA here is from genome assembly GCA_030528745.1 of Bacteroidota bacterium. GTDB lineage: Bacteria > Bacteroidota > Bacteroidia > Flavobacteriales > Flavobacteriaceae > Flavobacterium. Next base: position 63,186 of record JAUMYH010000002.1, on the reverse strand, counting down.
AGAGGCTCACGCCGAAATAATTGCCATTAATGCGGTCAAAAATCCTGATTTACTCAAGCAAAGTACGCTTTTTGTAAGTTTGGAACCTTGTTCTCATTTTGGGAAAACACCTCCTTGTGCTGATGCCATCATCAAACACCAAATTCCAAGAGTGGTCATTGCTACACAAGACCCACACAACCTTGTAGTTGGAATGGGAATCGAAAGGCTTCGCGATGCTAACATCGAAGTTACAATCAATGTACTTGAAGCTGAAGCTCAGCATCTTAACAGAAGATTTTTCACCTATCACAACAAAAAAAGACCTTATATCATATTAAAATGGGCCCAAACACAAGATGGCTTTACAGCTCCTCTACACAAACAGGGCAACCGACCTTTTTGGATTTCGGACGCTTACTCGAGGCTGATTACGCACAAATGGCGTACTGAAGAACAAGCCATTATGGTTGGTACAAATACCGTATTGGACGACAATCCGCATCTGAACGTTCGTGATTGGACTGGCGAAAATCCGACACGGATTGTGCTAGACCGTTCCTTGAGGATTCCCTCGTATTACAATATTTACGACCAAAATACAAAAACCATTATACTAACCCAAAAAAACATCAATTTCCAAAAACAAAACATTATTTTTGAATTAATTGACGAGAACATATCGCTGACGCAAAACGTCTGTAACATACTGTATAAACATCATATTCAATCGGTTATCATTGAAGGAGGAAAGCAACTTTTAGATACTTTTATAGAAGACAACCTTTGGGACGAAGCCCGTGTATTTGTATCTCCAACCCATCTCGAACAAGGAATCAAAGCTCCTGTAATTACCACGGCTACTTTTTCCAAAAAGGCACTTTATAACGATATACTTTACACCTATACAAACTATGAGCAATATTAAAAAACCCATACCACAGGAAATCCCTAACTTAATCATCAAAACAGCTCAATTAACCAACCTGATTAGCAACAAATTAGCTACACAATTCGCCTACAAACTATTTACCAAACCCCTAAGGCACAACACCCCTCAAAGAGAGCTACACTTTGAAAACAACGCCATTAAATCGTATTTCTATATACCAAAAATCAACACCCATATTCGCGTACTCGAATACGGTAATGGCTCTAAAAAGGCACTGCTTACACACGGTTGGTCTGGCAGGGGAACACAATTGAGTTCTATTGCCGAAGATTTAAAAAATAACGGCTACACCGTAATCAGTTTTGATGCTCCTGCACACGGCAAATCACAAGGAAAGGAAAGTAATATGACCGAATTTATGGATTGTATTTTTGAATTACAAAAAAAACACGGCACATTTGACGTGGTTATAGGGCATTCTTTAGGAGGAATAGCCTTACTTAACGCCCTTCCCCGAGGGCTTAACACCCAAAGAGCCATCACTATAGGAGCTGCAGATATTATCATGGATATATTTGAAGGTTTTATCGAAAGTATGAAGTTGCCTCTTCAAATAGCTGTTCAAATGAAAAATATTTTTGAAGAAAAATACAACAAAAAAATCAGCGATTTTGACGTGAGTACCGTTGTAAAAAACACCAACATTCCTACACTTATAATACACGACATTGACGATACTAATGTACCTGTACATTGTGCTGAAAACATTCACAAAAACCACAAAAACAGCACCTTGTACCTAACCAAAGGATTTGGACACCGAAAAATACTAGGCGAAGAATCGGTTCGTAATCAAATCCTTAAGTTTTGCAACGTTTAACTTGGTTTTTTCTTTTGCCCAGAAGGTAATTTTTAAGCCCCAAATATTCTCGGTAGTACAACTAATTATTCTTGATGTGTACATCTCGTTGAGGGAACGGAATTTCGATACCTTGTTGATCGAACTGAAGTTTTACTTGTTCAATAGTTTCAAAATAGCAATCCCAATAATCCTCATTTTTACACCAAAAACGAACCGAAAGATTCACCGAACTATCAGCTAATTCCTCAACAAACACTGTTGGGGCTGGTTCTTGAAGTGTTCGTGAATCACTCAAAGCTATATTTTGTAGAATTTGCTTCGCCTTTTTGATGTCAGAACCATAACCAATACCTACCAATACCTTTACACGGCGTTTTTCTTCTCTACTATAATTAATAATATTATCGCTAAACAAAGGCCCATTTGGTATAATAGCCTCCTCGTTGTTGAATTTATTGAGTGTTGTAGCAAATAATCCAATGGCCTTTACTGTCCCTTTCTCGCCCTTTGCCTCGATAAAATCACCTACCCTAAAAGGCTTGAATAACAAGAGCATAATTCCTCCTGCAATATTAGAAAGCGACCCTTGCAATGCCAATCCTATAGCCACACTAGCCGTACCCAAAGCTGCTATAAAAGAGGTTGCAGGTACGCCTATAGTCTGCACAATAACCATAAAAAGTGTAATGTACAACACCCAACGAATCAATTGCAACAAAAACGTTTGTAATCCCAAATCGACCTCTCGGCGTTCAAAGATTCCCTTGATAACTCTTAACGCCATTCGGATAAAGAACTTTCCTACAAAAAATATAACCACCGCTCCTACAATAGTCGGTGCAAAATTGATCAATTTGGTAATCCAGTCCTTAACAATACTATTTAATTCTCCTGCTGTAAAATGTTCCATCGTATTTTATTTGGGGCAAAAATACAGCTTAAAGTACAGTTATGCAAACTATATTCAAAAGTAACCCTATTCCAAATCTGATTTTAAAAAATAACTGATTGTTTTTAGGTTTTACAAAAAAATTCCCTGCACTGGGCAAGGAATTTAATATTTAAAACTTCGGCTCAATTATTTCCTAGAATAATTTGGTGCTTCTTTTGTGATGGTAATGTTATGCGGATGACTTTCTGTAATTCCGCTTGAGGTGATTTTTACAAAACGAGCAGTCTCTTGCAATGTGGTTATATCTTTAGCTCCACAATACCCCATTCCTGCACGTAATCCTCCTATGAATTGTTGCATACTCTCGTTAAGTTCTCCTTTATATGGCACACGCCCTACAATTCCCTCAGGTACTAATTTTTTAATATCATCTTCCACATCTTGAAAATACCTGTCTTTTGACCCATCTTTCATAGCCTCTACAGACCCCATACCTCTATAAGATTTGTATTTTCTACCCTCAAAAATAATAGTCTCACCTGGCGATTCTTTAGTTCCTGCCAACAAAGAGCCTAACATCACGCTATATGCTCCTGCCGCCAATGCCTTTGGAATATCTCCTGTGTATTTTATTCCTCCATCAGCAATCACTGGTATTCCTGTACCTTTCAAGGCGTTAGCAACTTCCAACACTGCCGAGAACTGCGGATACCCCACTCCTGCTACAACTCGGGTTGTACATATTGAACCAGGTCCAATACCCACTTTGACAGCATCTGCACCATTTTCTACCAAATATTTGGCTGCCTCTGCAGTAGCTATATTTCCAACTACAACATCTATATCTTTAAATTTCGATTTTATACTCTTAAGCACATCAACCACACCTTTGGTATGACCATGAGCCGTATCAATTATTACCGCATCGACTCCTGCATTCTCTAGGGCTTCTGTTCTTTGTAACACATCAGCTGTAACACCCACAGCAGCAGCCACTCGCAACCTACCATATTTATCCTTGTTTGCCATAGGCTTCTGCACCAATTTGGTAATATCTCTAAAGGTAATAAGTCCTACCAATTGGTATTGAGCATTGACCACAGGCAATTTCTCAATTTTATTTTCTTGAAGTATTATTTCGGCCTGATCCAATGTAGTTCCCTCTTGTGCTGTAATCAGATTTTCCGATGTCATTACCTCTGTAAGCACTCTAGAATTATCGCGTTCAAAACGCAAATCTCTGTTGGTAACAATTCCTTTAAGGATTCTATTCTCATCTACTATAGGAATACCGCCAATGCTATATTCTCTCATAGCATTTTTTGCATCTCCTACAGTCGAATTTACCCCCAAGGTTACAGGGTCTATTATAAGCCCTGATTCTGAACGTTTCACTTTTCTGACCTCATGTGCCTGAGCTTCAATACTCATATTCTTGTGTAGCACACCTATACCTCCTTCTCGTGCTATGGCTATTGCCATTGCACTTTCTGTTACTGTATCCATAGCAGCCGAAACTATAGGCACATTCAGATTTATGTTTTTTGAAAATTTTGTTTGAATACTTACTTCTCTAGGAAGCACCTCCGAATAATTCGGAATCAAAAGCACATCATCATAAGTGAGTCCTTCGCTTACAATTTTTTGATTATGTGATACCATTTGCAACTTTAATTAAATTGCACGCAAATTTAATAAAAAAAACAATCAATTTCTCTTTTTTAACAAACTATTTGTTTTTTGAGAATATATTCTATTGCAAATCAACCTTATAACTCTAAATACAGTACCCATGCGTCTGGCTCTATTTCTCGAATAGTGGACAATTGACTTTGAGCCTCTTCAAAGGTCTGAAAACTGCCATACGACACAGGATATAGCCCTGACTTGTTCTTAGGCAACACTCTAGATTTAAACCCTTTATCACTAAGTTCCTGATGTTTATTTTGAGCGTTAAATTCATCTTTAAACACTCCTGCTACTATATGATAACTCAGGTTTTTATCTTTAATAGTCATCGTTACAGACGAAAGCGTTGAACTGTCAATAAAAAAAGTAGCTTTTTGGATACGCTCCTCTATCTCTTTCTGAACATTCGATTCTATAACCGAGGTTTCTTGGTCTACATATTTGCCATAATAATAATCAGAAACAAAAGCTCCCAAACCAAAGATAATTGAAGCGGCAACGCCAACACGCTTCAAAAACACCAACGACCTACGCGTATTGGTAGGCTTCGATATACTTGGCTCTTCCTTCTCTGTTGATTCTACAACAGGTATGGATTTGGCTTCTTCTGACAAATAATTTCTTCTAATAATCGGAGATACTACTGGAGTAAGTCCGAAAGCCTCCGTAAGGTAATTCACCTTTTCGTATCCTTCAAAAACCACATTGCCATTAGCGTCTTTCTTAAATGCACCAATATTGTCCAATGATAGAATCTCCCCTGCCTCTATCACACTTTTCCATTGGTTGGTAGTTTGTACAATTATAGACTTGGCTTGTTCTTCCGAAATTCCTTGTGTTCTTGAAAGATGACCAACAAGCAACCCATCATCACCCTTCAGCAAGGTATTAAACAGAATCACCTTGGTTGGCGGATAAAAAGTATGTGTAGCCTGTCGTATCTTAGCTGAACGAACCTCAGTAAGAAACGAACCAAAATCAAATACCGTAACACAAGGATAACGGTACAAAAGTTGTGCTATAAATACCTCTAAATTCATGTGTGCAAAAATATACAATCTGGTTCATTATTTAAAAGTTTTCAACAACATTTTTTTGATAAATTTTGACTCAAACACCAAACTATCTGTTTTCAATACAGTTACATCGCTTTTGTTTTAAAAACATTATCTTTCAAATTCCTCAAAATTCAAAAAACATTTCTCAAAACATACCTTGCTTATTTTGAACAAATTAAACCTTAAACATTCCGACTTCAATCTTTTATTTTAAAATAAAACACCTATTTATTACCAATTATTATTGTTCTTTTCCCTAAATTTACGCTTCGAAATTAATTTTACAAAAAATGACAACAAATCAAAAAATACAAGCACTTCGTCAGAAAATGCAACAGGAAAATATTCACGCCTTTATCGTATTTTCTGCCGACCCTCACATGAGCGAATACCTACCCAAGCAATGGCAAGAACGTTCTTGGCTTACTGGATTTACAGGTTCGGCTGGGTTTGCCGTGGTTACTACCTCACAATCAGCCCTATGGACAGATGGGCGTTATTTTGTACAAGCCCCAATCGAACTGGCTGGAAGTGAAATTCAACTCATGAAAGACGGCGTTGAGGGAACGCCCCATTATATCGATTGGATTATCTCGCAAACGCCTGAAAATGGAAAAGTGGCAGTAAACGCTAAGGCTACTTCAAACGCCAACTGGGAGGCTTTGGAAAGCAAATTGAAAACCAAAAATATTCAACTGGTCAATGCTCCACTATTAGATACGATTTGGCTCGATAGAGGAACGCCTTCAAAAAATGAAATATTTGCTCATCCGCTGAAATGGGCAGGACAATCTGTGGCGGACAAACTATCGGCTATTCGCCGAAAAATGACCGAAAAAGGAGCTACACTACACATTATTTCAAGTCTGGACGATGTGGCGTGGACGGTGAATTTGCGTGGAAGCGATGTAGATTGCAATCCTGTTTTTTTGGGATACATCGCTCTTACTCAAGATAATGCAACGCTTTTTGTAGATAGTGAAAAATTAAACGCTGAGGCAAAACAACAATTGTCCGATGCAAAAGTAAGCGTTTTGCCTTACGAAGATTTTTTTGCATTTTTAGAAAAATTCAACAACGAAAAAGTATTGATTTCGCCAAATTGCAATCAATCGGTTTTTGTAGCCTTGGAAAATAAAAACACATTTATAAAAGCTCCTGTACCTGGAAATTTGATGAAAGCTCAAAAAAACGCTACCGAATTGGAAGGTTTTCGTACGGTGATGGTTCGCGATGGCGTGGCAATGGTAAAATTTTTATATTGGCTAAAACACCATGTAGGCAAACAACCAATGACAGAATATTCTATCGGATTGAAACTGAAAGAATTCCGTTCAGAGAGCGAAAACTTTGTAGGCGAAAGTTTTGGAAGCATCATCGGCTATAAAGGCAACGGAGCCATTGTGCATTATTCTGCTCCTGAAAATGGCAGCAAAGAAGTAAGCAATGAAGGAAGTATTTTGATTGACTCGGGAGGACAATACTTGGAAGGAACTACCGATATTACGCGAACTTTGGCATTGGGGGCGGTTTCAGATGCGTTTAAAAGAGACTGTACTTTGGTTTTGAAAGGTATGATAAACCTCTCGATGGTTCGTTTTCCGAAAGGCACTCGTGGGGTACAATTAGACGCTATTGCCAGAATGCCTTTGTGGTTGCAAGGCAAGGATTACGCCCACGGAACAGGACACGGAGTGGGAAGTTTTATGAATGTGCACGAAGGACCGCAAAACATTCGCAAGGATATGAATCCGCAGGAACTCTTGGCTGGAATGGTTTGTTCTAACGAGCCTGGTTTTTATGTGGAAAATCAATACGGAATCCGCCACGAAAATCTGGTTGCTGTAACCGAACTCGAAACCACTACTTCAGGAACGTTTTACGGCTTTGAAACCCTGACACTTTGTCCATTTTTCAAAGATGTAATTGCTGTAGAATTATTGACCGATGAGGAAAAAAAATGGCTCAACGCCTACCACAAAACCTGCGAAGAAAAACTCGCCCCACACCTCGAAGGCGATGTGAAAACTTGGTTTTTAGAGTTGGTAAAAGCGATTTAATTTTAAAAAAATCTTCAAAAAAACTTTTTCAAAATACACAAAGAGGCTGTCAAAAATTCAGATTAGACAGCCTCTTTTTTATTTAAAATTCGCTCATTTCTTTCAAAAAACACGTTTTTGTCATCAAAGTTTTGGTTTATTTTTTCGGAAATTTCTACCTTTGTAAAACGAATTTTTTTTTACAAAACATACAACTAAATTCCTTAATTTATGAGATTATCAAAAATAGCCGAAAACATTATCGGATCTGAGATCGTAAAAATTGGAAATGAAGTAAACGACCTCAAAGCCAAAGGCGAAGCAATTACAAATCTTACCATTGGCGACTTAGATGCTAACATTTACCCCATTCCTACAGAACTTAAAACGGGCATACAACAGGCTTATGACAACAATTTGACCAATTATCCTCCAGCTAGTGGATTGCCCACATTACGCCAGAGTGTGTCTTTACACCTCAAAGAACGTTATAACTTAGAATATCCTGCCAAAGACATTTTGATTGCAGGAGGTTCACGTCCACTCATCTACGCCACTTTCAAGGTTATTGTCGATGAAAATGACAAGGTTATATATCCTATTCCTTCGTGGAACAACAACCACTATACTTTTTTGAACGCCGCTCAAAAGATAGAAATTGAAACCAAATCCGAAAACAATTTTTTACCGACAGCCGAAGAGTTAAAACCTTACATCAATCAAGCGGTACTTATTGCTCTTTGTTCGCCTCTTAACCCTACAGGAACGATGTTTTCAAAAGAACAATTGATGGAAATTTGCCAAATGATTGTAGCTGAAAACAAAAGAAGAGATCAAAGCCAAAAACCTTTGTATTTGATGTACGATCAGATATACGCGATGCTCACCTTTGACGAAAAACATTTTGACCCTGTGAGCCTTGTACCTGAAATGAAAGATTACACCATATTTATCGATGGTACGTCTAAATGTTTTGCTGCCACTGGAGTACGTGTAGGTTGGTGTTTTGGTCCAAGCCATGTAATATCCAAAATGACGGCCTTGCTTACACACGTTGGGGCATGGGCTCCTAAACCTGAACAACAAGCTACAGCCGATTTTTTGCGTAATACCACAGCCATAAACACCTTTGTTGAGGATTTTAAGAAAAAAATCCAAACCAGTTTAAATACGCTACATCAAGGAATCCAAAATTTAAAATCTAAAGGCTTGGCTGTAGAAAGCATAAGCCCTATGGGAGCTATGTACCTGACTATCAAACTCGATTACCTTAACAAAAAAACACCTGAAGGCAATATCATTGGCAATTCGTCCGATTTGGTGTTCTATCTTATTCAGACTGCTGGGTTGGCTTTAGTACCTTTTTCTGCCTTTGGCAATTCGCGACAAACACCTTGGTTTAGGGCTTCTGTGGGCGGTTGTTCGCTACAAGATATTAACGAGGCATTACCGCGATTAGAACAGGCATTATCCGTTTTAGAATAACATTATGCTCATACCTAAATATTCAGACTTTGCCATAGAGGCAGGTACGGACGAAGCTGGAAGAGGGTGCTTGGCAGGGCCTGTAACAGCTGCTGCTGTAATTCTTCCAGATTCGTTTTGTTGCGAGTTGCTTAACGACAGCAAAAAACTATCCAAAAAACAACGTGATTACTTACGTAAACTAATAGAAGACAAAGCCTTGTCATTCAAAGTGTGCCATATATCTGAAGATGTTATTGATCAGATAAATATCCTTAACGCAGCCATTCGGGCTATGCACAATTGTATTTTGGGGCTTAACCCTAAACCTCATTTTGTGATTGTAGACGGCAACAGATTTCATCCTATAGAAGGTATCAAACATCAGACCATAGTAAAAGGCGATGGCAAATATCTGAGCATCGCTGCCGCATCGGTACTAGCCAAAACCTATCGCGATGAATATATGAGCAACCTGCACCAGCAGTATCCGATGTACGACTGGAACAACAACAAAGGGTATCCTACCGTCAAACACCGAACTGCCATTCAGGAGTTTGGAACAACGATTCATCACCGTAAAAGTTTTACATTACTCCCCACACAACTCCAAATAGATTTTTGAAAATTTGCTTTTCTGTATATAATTTTCTATTTTTACGAACTTTTAAATAAATCTATTAATGCTTATAACTATTTTACTTTGTTTTCTAGTTGCCTTTTTAGTATTGTTTTTAGGTGATTCGATAAAAAGTAGCCGTTACAGACTCATTGGTTTGTTTCCGCTTTCGCTTTTTTTGTTTTTCGCAACCCATCTGTACACCGTTTGCTCTGGCGAAATAATTATCGACAGACACCAATGGATTCCTACGCTTGGCGTTGATTTGAATCTTAAACTCGACGGACTTTCGCTACTTTTTTCACTGCTCATTACTGGAATTGGTTCTCTTATATTTTTTTACGCTTCGTATTATCTCAAGGGGTATCATTATCTGAACCGATTCTATTGTTATCTGACTATGTTTATGGGAGCAATGCTCGGATTGGTTTTGTCGGATAACTTAATTTCGGTTTTTATCTTTTGGGAACTCACAAGCATCAGTTCTTTCTTCTTGATAGGGTTTAACCACGAAGACGAAGCCTCTCGCAAAAGTGCTATTACAGCTCTTGGAATCACAGGATTAGGCGGTTTTTTTCTTTTGGCTGGATTTCTCTTAATCTACCTTATTTCCGACACCTATTCGATACACGAACTGCTCAATTCGGCTGATTTGATACAGGAAAACAGTTTATTTCCTGCTATATTATTCTTGATATTTGTAGGTGCTTTTACCAAATCTGCTCAGTTTCCTTTCCATTTTTGGTTACCTGGAGCTATGCAAGCTCCTACGCCTATTTCGGCTTATCTGCATTCGGCAACTATGGTCAAAGCAGGTATTTACATTCTTGCCCGATTGTTCCCTGTTTTGGAAGATGGGATTTTGTGGAACAATACATTAATGCTTGTTGGCGGAATTACCATGTTTTACGGAGCATTTCACAGCATCTTACGCGTAGATATGAAATCTATTTTGGCATATTCTACCATTTCGGCACTTGGAATTTTGATTTTTCTATTAGGAATCGGCAACCAATATGCCGTCTATGCTGTGGCTGTATTTATCTTGGTTCACGCCCTATACAAAGCGGCTCTTTTTTTAATCACAGGTATTGTTGACCATACGGTACATACTCGTGATATTAGTAAAATATCAGGATTATCGGCCGTAATGCCTCAAGTATATGCAGCTTCTATAGTTGCAGCATTATCAAGTGCTGGTGTACCGCTAATGTTCGGTTTTATAAGCAAAGATCTAATCTACGAATCTACGCTACATTTACCTCAGTGGGCTATATGGGCTACAGGAATTGCCGTTTTGACCAATATCCTATTGGCTTGTTCAGGACTTATGGTGGGTGTTAAGCCTTTTGTTGGCAAACCAAGTCATTCTTCTCTGAAAACGCCTCACAAACTACTATGGATTCCAGTGGTAATACTCAGTTCTTTTAGTGTGCTATTTGGAGTATTTCCTTTTATTGCGGATTATTTGCTACAATTTACGTTTTTGGCTATCAACGATGTCTCTACATCATTATATCTAAAACTTTGGCACGGCTTCACCAGTGTATTCTTGCTTAGTGTGATAACCATTGTTGGAGGGTATTTTCTGTATATTTTAAAAAAAAATTCGCCTCAAACGATTCAATTCTTATCGAAATTCGATGTTATAGCTCCAAAAAACATCATCGAACAATTTGGGTTGCTTTTTAGAAAAATAGCTTTCCAATATACGCGTTTTTTTCACAATGGTTATTTGCGTAATTATATCCTCACCATTATTATATTTTTTATTGTTTTGGTTGGATACCGACTTTTCACAACCACACCTATTCAGATAAATACAGAAGGACTTTCAGGGTTTAGGCTTTACGAACTCACCATATTTATTATAATATTAGTGGCTATATTTTTCACTATTTACACCTCTTCCAGACTTACTGCTATTGCCAGTTTGGGAATCATTGGTTATTGTATCTGTCTGATATTTGTATTCTATGGGGCTCCTGATTTGGCGATGACTCAGTTTACTATCGACACCCTTACTGTGGTATTATTTGTATTGGTATTGTTCAAGTTGCCACGTTTTTTACCTTACAGAAATAAAAAAATATTATGGAGAGATACCATCGTTTCAATAGCTTTCGGTACGCTTATCCTCCTTATTACCCTACAGGCTCTTGTATCACCTGCCGAGAAAGAAACCAGCAAATTTTACGCAGAGAATGCCTACCTACTAGCCAAAGGCAAAAATGTTGTCAATGTAATTCTGGTTGATTTCAGAGGATTTGATACCATGATTGAAACCATAGTGCTTTCTATTGCTGCTTTGGGGGTGTATAGTTTACTTAAATATAAAACATCTAACCATGAAGAATCAGAATAATACAAACAAACAAGACGAATTGGACAATCATAACAACGAACCTAAGGCGGATATTGTTATCTTACGCACGGCTACCAACTACCTTATTCCGTTGTTGTTGCTTTTTTCGGTATTCATCTTACTTAGAGGACATTATCTTCCTGGGGGCGGTTTTGTGGGCGGACTTATAGCCTCGATTGCCTTTGTGTTGCACTCTTTTGCTCACGGAACCACGCAAACGCTTAGGCTTTTTAAATTTTCACCCAAAACCATGATTCCTTTGGGGCTTTCGATATCTTTTGTCAGTGCTGTATTGCCTATGTTTTTTGGAAAAAGTTTTATGACAGGACTATGGCTCGACGCAAAAATAGCCGTTATCGGCTCATTGGGTACGGCTATGTTTTTCGATATTGGAGTGTATTTGGTGGTTATAGGTGTTACGCTCAGTATTTTGTTTACAATCAAAGAAAACGTATAAATATTTGGAATTAAATGGAACTACTTTTGGTATTATTGGTTGGTGTACTTTATTCTGCAGGGATTTTTATGATTCTTCGTCGCAGTATGGTAAAGCTCCTATTGGGTCTGCTTCTGATAGGTAATGGTGCTAACATTTTGATTTTTTTGATGGGAGGACTTACTAAAGGCAAACCTCCGATTATATCCGATAATCAGAAAAGTTTTGTAGATGCCTATGCCGATCCTGTACCGCAATCATTAATACTTACAGCTATTGTTATCAGTTTTGCACTTACAGCCTTTGCTATCATTTTGTTAAAAAAAGTTTATGTTACCACTGGGTCGGACGACCTTGATTCGTTAAATATTCAGGATTTAGATATATGATTACTAATTTTATATTAGCACCAATTCTTACCCATTTAGCCACGGCTATACTTCTTTTATTTTTCTGGCAGAAGGTTCGTTATCAGAAAATTATTAGTCTCATTGGCAATAGTATTGCGTTTTTGATGTGTATACGCTTATTTATCCTTACGCTCAAAAACGATTATCTGATACTTCAGGCGGGAGGTTGGAAAGCTCCTTTCGGAATCAGTTTTGTGTCCGATAAGTTCAGTGCCATTATGGTTTTGCTTACCGCAATAGTATCGTTGGCGGTAGGTATTTATTCCATTGCATCGCTCAACATAAACAGGATTAGATTTGGATATTTCTTTATCTACCATTTTCTGATAATGGGACTTTTAGGAACCTTCTTAACTGGAGATATTTTTAATATGTACGTTTGGTTTGAAGTTGTAATTATATCTTCGTTTGTTTTGCTTACTTTGGGCGGAAAAAAAATGCAAATGGAGGCAGGTATCAAATATGTAACCCTCAATATGCTTGCCTCTACCATTTTTCTTACAGCCATTGGCATACTATATGGTATTACAGGAACGCTAAACATGGCTGATCTTTCACTTAAGATTGATTTGGTCGAAAACAAAGGCTTGGTTTCTGTAACAGGGCTTTTGTTTTTTGTGGGCTTTGGAATCAAATCTGCGGTATTTCCTTTGTATTTTTGGCTTCCCTCATCGTACCACACGCCACCTTCGGCTATAGCAGCTATATTTGGAGGATTGCTTACTAAAATGGGAATCTACGCTCTGATACGCGTGTTTACACTTATCTTTCAGCCCGATGATTTTACCAAAAAGGTATTCATTGCCATAGCTATCATGACCATGATTACAGGAGCATTAGGAAGTATCAACAAAAAAAGTGTACGAAGGCTCATATCCTATCTTATCATCTGTCACATTGGGTATCTTATGGCTGGGATTGGACTTTATACCGAACTAGCCCTTACGGGAGTGATTTTTTATCTTATTCACGATGTGATTGTGAAGAGCAACTTGCTGATGATAACTGGTGTATTGCAGAAGATACGCGGCTCTATTGACATGACTCGTCTTGGAGGTCTATACAAGGACTATCCCAGACTATCATTTGTTATTTGCATTGTTATTTTTTCATTAATTGGTATACCTCCGCTATCAGGATTTTGGCCAAAGATTCAGTTCTTTTCTGAATCGTTCAAAGCCGAAAATTATTTGTTATTATTCACATTTATTCTGGCAAGTTTTGTAACTTTGTTCGTGTTGGCTCGAATGTGGACTGAGGTTTTTTGGAAACAGTGTCCTAAACCCATTTCCGAAAAGGTTGATTTCTTTGCAGCAATGTCATTTGACCGAAAATTAGCACTGATTACTCCCATTGTATTTTTAGCATTTGTGTCAGTACTTATAGCATTTAATGTAGAAAACATCTATAACCTTACACAATCTGCATCGAATCAATTATTAGAACCCAATAATTATATAGACGCAGTTTTGTATCATAAATTTAAAAACTAAACATGACTAAATATTTCCTACTACATCTGCTTTTGTCTCTTATTTGGGTAGCTCTTACTGGGCACTTGAATTATACTAATTTTATATTTGGATTGGTACTCGGATTTTTTATTCTTTGGCTCTTATCTGCAGGAGCGGCAAAGGAAGAAAAAAGATATTTCTATCGTGTGCCTCGTATTTTGTATTTTCTGCTTACTTTCCTGTACGATATGATATTGGCCAATATCGAAGTAGCTCGAGAGATAATAACGCCCAAATTATATGTAACCCCAGGTATTATTGCTTATGAACACAAACTTAAAGACGATTTTGAAATTACTATCTTTACCAACCTAATTGCCCTTACTCCAGGTACAATGGTGCTTAAGATTAGTGAAGACAAAAAAACACTATATATACACGGATTATACATACAAGATAAAGAAAAATTCATATCCAAAATGAAAAATGGTTTGGAAAAAAAACTAATACAAATTCTTAGATAATGATAACTTTAGAAAATTATCTGATGTGGGTGATAACCCCTATAATCTGCATATCGTTGATAATTATCCTTATCAGATTCATCAAAGGCCCTCAAGTGGCCGACAGAATTGTTGCCTTAGATTTGATTATCACCTCGGGTGTAGGACTCATTGGAACATTCAGCCTTATTTATCAAGACCCTACATTTTTGGATACGGCAATGATTTTGGCTCTAATAGCCTTTTTGAGTACAATTGCTTTTTCATATTATATTAACAAAGGAGATAAAAATGAATAACTTTCTTATTTGCATACTTACAACAATAGGAGCTGTGTCGATACTAATTGCAGCTTTAGGCATTTACAGAATGCCCGATTTTTATACCAGATTGTCCGTTACCGTCAAAGCATCTACCCTTGGTGTGGGTATGATATTAGGAGCTGTGGCTGTCCACTTTTCCGAGTTTTCGATTACCACCAAAGCCGTGGCAGTGATATTTTTTCTATTTATTACCTCGCCTGTTGCCGCCTTTCTTTTGGCACGTACCTCGTATGTAAATGGAATAAAACTTTGGAAAAAATCAGTTCGAGACGAACTCAAAGACGCTAAAATTATCAAAGAGGAAACTAATATTATGTGCGATTTAGATGAAAAACCAAAAAAATAACACACCACAAGAAGAAATTATAATCAATCAGACCATAGACACTCTCAAGAGCGGAGGAGTAATATTGTACCCTACAGACACCATTTGGGGGATTGGTTGTGATGCTACCAATCCTGAGGCGATACAAAAGGTATTTGACATCAAAAAAAGGGCTTCTGATAAGGCACTCATTACCCTTGTGAGCAATTACAAAATGCTCTACAACATCTTTTCAAACATACCAGAGAATGCCTATACTATTTGGGAGCTATCCGACAAACCCACAACGCTTATACTGGACAATCCTCGTAATGTTTCTGAACAAATCATATCTAGTGATAAGGCTCTTGGTGTTCGCATTGTAAAGGAAGGATTTTGTTATAAATTAATCGAGAAATTCAAAAAACCAATCGTATCAACATCGGCAAACATCAGCGGAATGCCTTCTCCTACTTGTTTTGACGATATTACAACTGAAATCAGGTCAAAAGTGGATTATATAGTGGAACTCAACACCAAAACCATTATGAACAAACCCTCTACTATTATCAAACTCACTCTTGATAACAGGGTTACAATTATCAGAAAATAAGGATAGAAAAATTATCAACTATCTTCTATCCTTATCCTTAAGTTATATTTATCTTCGTTTGAAAAGTATTTTGAGCAAATATCCTATCACCGCTCCTTTTGCCCCAGACATAAATGTATTAACACCTCCTATTGCCAAATCTGGCAATAGCGATAAGGGTTTAAACGATTGTTTTATATTGTCTCCCGATTGTAACAATTTTCGCCAATGGATTTCTTTCTCCAACTTTAAGATTCTCAAATCCTCATCAATTTGTTGATACGACTTATACTGTTTGTACGTTCCTTTAGTCTTCATCGTTATAAAAAATTTCTGATAAACGCTTAATTACAGGTTTTTCGATTAAGTGTCGTGTGTAATAGATACACAAACTCACTATCAAATACACTCCGCCTACAATCAGGAAACCTAGAGCCATATTATCAAGGGCATAACCTACAGCCAAAGCTCCTGCTATCGAAAAAAACAGGAATACCATTGTTAGGAATATGCCTATCAACAGCAACTTAAGCAAAGACGATGAGGTTTTGGTAATTACCTTAAACACCCACAACTTATAATAAGCAGCATTGCTGTCTATCAGATTTTTGGTCTCGTATTTAAGTTGGTCTATACTCTCTCTAAGTTTTCCAAACACCATTTACTTAACTTGAGTTTTAGCTTTCAATTCTTCTAATTTTCGTTCAAGTGTAGCTATTACATCTTCTTTTTTAGCATCTACATCCTGAAGCATTTCGTCAAATGTAGACTCCAAATCAGCCTTAGCTCTATTTGCCTTATATTTCAACTTTCCTTTAAGTTCTTTGAGCGAATCCTTAAAATCTTCAGACGAACTGTCAAATTTATCTTTTATCTTACGTCTTGTTTTAGAGCCTTTATCTGGTGCAAATAAAACTCCGATTGCCGTTCCGATTGCCGCTCCTACCAATATAGCTGCTGCTGTACTTGTTACTTTGTTTGCCATAACTTTCTTTTTTATTTTATATTAAACACTATTTGTAGTTACAACAAACATTGCGCCAAAAACACTCCAAAAACAAAAACCCTCCAAGATCTCTCTCAGAGGGTTTGTTGGTCTACTAGGACTCGAACCTAGAACGACTGAACCAAAATCAGCTGTGTTACCATTACACCATAGACCATCGTTTATTGCTTAATTGCGGTTGCAAATGTACGAATTATTTTTTACAAAGCAAATTTTTATGCAAAAAAATTATTTTTTTATTTCTTGACACAATTCTATAAGCACTCCTTTGGTGTGTTTGGGATGCAAAAAAACAATCATTTTGTTGTCTGCACCTTTTTTAGGAGCTTCATTTACAAACACAAAACCCTCGTTCTTAAGCCTTTGCATTTCACTCTCTATATTCTCGACTTCAAAAGCTATATGATGTATGCCCTCCCCTTTTTTGGCTATAAACTTGGCTATAGGACTATCCTCATTGGTAGCCTGTAGCAACTCTATCTTGTTAGGTCCATTCATAAAAAACGAAGTAATCACTCCCTCCGATGCCACTTCCTCAGTTTTGTAGGGCATACCAAACAATTTTGAATACACCTCGTTTGATTCTTCCAAATCCTTTACAGCAATACCGATATGTTCAATCTTTTTCATCTATATTTTCATTAATATTACACTTATTATTCCCAAAAAAATTAATATTTTAAGCACAACAACCATACATAAATATACAAATCTGTGATTTAATTTCCACAACACTATCAACATTATGGACAAAACAAACATGGTCAGATACAGATATATATCCAAATCTCCGACATACATTTTTTCGGTGAGTATATACAGTGGAATTAACTGCAAAAACACACACAAAGTAATAATCCTTTTGGAAGTCTTTTCTCCATAAACTACCGCTATAGTATTGTATTTATTGACAAAATCACCTTTGATATTAAACAAATCTTTGAGAAATTCTTGAATCAGAATCAACATATACAAGAACCACGCATACGATAATACTATGATGTGTTTCTCTCTATATTGCAACACCTCTGGAAACCGCACCTTATTATAATACAACAATATAGCAAAAAAAGGAAGTATCATCAAAAGCGTAGCAAATACATTCCCTATTAAGGCATACTTCTTGATTTTGTGCGAATAAAACCACAAGGCGAAAATATACCCTGAAAAAAACAACATCGCCTTCCAAGATATTACCCACGCCATCAATACCGCTATGAGGTTAATTACAAAATAAAGCCGAAATTGCGTTTCGGAACTGATTAACCTATCAAATTTGGTACGAAAAGGTCTATTGATTCGGTCTTTTTCGGTATCGTAGAAATTATTAACAATATATCCTGAGGCTATACACAACGACGAAGACAAAATCAGCAAAAACAACTTATAATCACTCAGCACCGAAAAGAAATCTTTTTGAGGATTCAGAATAAACATTGCTGCCAAATATTGAGCCAAGGCAATCAAAAATATATTGTATCCTCTGGTCAGCGAAAACAAACTCAGTGCCTTCCACAATAATATTTTTTTGTTCTGAGGCATCTATTGGGCGTGTTTAGAATTGATATACAACCTCTATCTTATGACCCTCTAATGATTTTTTTGCCCTTTGTATATCTTCAGTAAATCCGAGCATGTAACCTCCTCCTCCAGAGCCACATAACTTTAGATAATAATCGTTCGTTTCTATACCCTTTTTCCACAAATCATGAAAATGTTCAGGTATCATCGGACGGAAATTATCCAAGACCACCTTTGACAATTTTTTGGTATTTACAAGCAGATTCTTCACATCTCCTTTCAGAAAATTGTCCACACAAGCATCTGTATAGATAACAAACTGCTCTTTTAGCATTTTGCGAAACCCCTTTTCTTTGAGCTTTTCCATAAATAGCGAAACCATAGGAGCAGTCTCTCCAACCATCTGACTATCAAGCAGGAAAATAGCAGCTTTCCCTTTTAGGTTTTGGGTCGGAATACCTATAGGCTCTATGTTTTCTTTAGAATTAATCAGAATTGGAATGCTCAAGTAACTATTTAATGGGTCTAAGCCCGAACTTGTTCCGTGGAAGAAAGATTCCATCTGAGCAAATATATTCTTGAGTTCCAATAGTTTCTCTCTGGTCAGATTTTCCAAAACCGTGATTTTATTCAATGCGTATTTGTCATATATTGCCGCCACCAATGCTCCACTGCTTCCGACTCCGTAACCCTGCGGAATACTCGAATCAAAATACATTCCACTCTGAATATCTTGGTCTAACGACTCAAAATCAAACCTTACCAGCTCTGGATTTTTGTCTGCCAATTGTTTTAAATAAACCGCAAATGAGCGTAAACTTTGATTTGATTTTTCTGTCTCTTGAGTTTGGCTTCCTATCTTCAAGGCTCCATTGTAAAAATTATACGGAATAGACAACCCTTTAGAGTTTTTGATAATTCCATATTCTCCAAACAAAAGTATTTTTGAATAAAAATCAGGTCCTTTCATTATATACCCTTTTTAATAATTGCACAAATTTACATCTTTTTTAAATACTAATCGTGATTTTCGGATATTAATTCCGAGTCCGCCTCTTCTACCTTGTTCATAATAGCTATTCCTTTCTGTAACAACAAGTTATTTGGAAAAGAAATCAACTCTCCATCGGCGGTTTTAAGCAAGGTGTAAAATGCTTCTATGTCTGTTATCTCCGCCTCTATCGGAAAATCTTTATCCAAAATGCGTATTTTATCACCTATTTTGAAAGGAAAGGAAAAAAACAAAATAATCCCTGCCGTTATATTACTCAAAATACTCCATTGTGCAAACAACGCCACCCCAAGCACCGTAAGTATCGATGATATTACCAAAAACAATTGCTTTTTGTCAATACCCCATATAACAATAAAAGAAGATATAGCCAATATATAGATCAAATAATCCACATATTTGATTACCAAATTGATACGTCCTTCAAAAATAGCTGATTTACGCCCAAATTTGCGTATGAGTGAATCTACTACAAATTTAAAAATAGTAAAAAATACCAACGAAACTATTGTAGCTACAATCTGCTCTATATGAGCCTCTAAAAAGGTTGATTCAAACATATAAATTCTTTTAATTGTCTATAAAATTTTTCCGTCGGAAAACCTACTACATTGGTATACGAACCCCTGATACTTTTGACTCCTACCAAACCTATCCACTCTTGTATTCCGTAGGCTCCCGCCTTGTCTAGCGGACTGTAATTATCCACATAATACGCTATCATATACGGAGTTAACTCTGAAAAAACAACCTCCGTTACCTCCGAAAACACTTGTTGCGATTTATTAGAGGTAAAACACACCGAAGTAATTACTTTGTGGGTATTATCTGACAACATGGTTAGCATCTGCACAGCTTCTTGTCTGTTTGAAGGTTTGCCCAACACTTTGTTGTCCAAACACACCAAAGTATCACTCGTTATCAATATTTCTATATCTTGCAACTGATATGCTTTCGCTTTCTGCACAGCTATATATTCTGTTATCTGTTGCTCTTTAAGTTCGTTTGGATACGATTCATCGACCTCCTTTACCCTAACGGTAAAAGGCAAACCCAATTCACGCATAAACTGCTGTCTTCTTGGCGAATTTGAAGCCAAAACCAATTCAAATCCACTCAAATCTAAACTATCTTTCATACTCCAAAATCAAAACGGTGAATATTCCAAAAAACATGATTATTTTTGTTATCAAACTCAACATCGCGAAATGTTTTTTTTCACGAGCATTCCACAATTCTACCAAAATATAAACCAACGGAGCCAACACGGTCAATAACACATACAAACTCGTAAAATATAGATTATTTTCAAAGAAAAATCTATAAGTATAGTACGCCAACAGCCCTATCAAAATCAGTATAAACACCGAGAGGATCACCTTTGTTTTTTTCACTCCCAAAATTATTGGCAACGACTTTATTTGCATTTCCATATCTCCCTCTACATCTTCTGTGTCTTTGATTATCTCTCTAATCAGATTGATTCCAAAAGCAAATACAGCATAATCCAAAATCACACCAAAAAGCAACCTTAAATACGATTGATTTTGCGGAACAACAATCGGCATAAGATTATACACACCCACTATCAAAACGCTCATTGCCAATAATATAGCTATAAGCAAATTGCTCACAAAGAAAAACCTCTTAAATTCAGAGGCATACATATAAAGAGAAATAGCTATAACTATAAATATCGCCGAGAAGCTAGGCTGATTGATATAATTAGACAGATAAAAACCTATTGCCACCCCTATAATATTAAGCCCAGCATACCACCGGTAAGCTATCGACTCGGAAATGTGTACTCCTACAACCCTGAGTTGAGGCTTATTGATGCTATCGGCTTTTTTGTCGTAAATATCGTTAATAATATATCCTCCTGCCGCAATGGCAATTGTAGCCAACACCAAAAGCAAAAATTGCCAATCATTTAGAGCCAGTATATCTGCATTTTTTTTCAAAAAGCCATAATAAATGACCATCTGCATCAGTCCTAACATCAACAAATTAGGAAAACGTATCAATTGTAATAATGACATCTAAAAATATTTTCACAAATATAATACAATTTTGATAGTTGGCTATAAAAAGTTTTGTCGTGTTCGCCTTTGGAGTGAAAATCCTTATTTTTTTGACATAAAAATATTTTTTTCTTCTTTTATTTTATAAATGTTGGTATATTTGCCATTATTAATATAATTACATAGAAGATGAAATTCATTGTGTCAAGTTCTTTACTTACCAAACAACTACAAGTGTTGAGTGGTATTATTAAAAGCAATAACGCTTTGCCTGTACTAGATAATTTTTTGTTTGAACTAGATCATAAAAATCTTACTCTAACAGCCTCTGACCTTGAAACTACCATCTCGGCACAAATCGAGATTGAATCTGAAGAAAAAGGTTCGGTAGCCATTCCGAAGCGTATCCTTGATACCCTCAAAACCTTACCAGAACAACCTCTTACGTTTATACTTGAGGACAACAACACCCTCCATATCAATTACGCTACTGGAGAATGCGACCTTCCGTATACCAACGGAGAGGAATATCCTAAAACCGAAGTTTTGGAAAACACTTCCAAAACAATCGTTCCTGCCGAAGTATTAGGTTCAGCCATAGGCAATACATTATTTGCCACTGCCAACGATGATTTAAGGCCTGCAATGAACGGTGTGTTTTTTCAGTTCAAAACAACAGGGCTTGTGTTTGTGGCTACAGATGCACACAAGTTAGTAAAATACAGCCGTACTGACATCAAAGCAGAGCAAGAAACCGAATTTATTATGCCTAAAAAACCTTTGGCTATCCTGAAGGGAATTTTGGACAATTCAGAGGCAGAAGTAACCGTAGAATACAACGAATCGAACGCTGCCTTTACCATCAATAATTACAAACTTACATGTCGTCTTATTGACGGTAAGTTCCCTAATTATGAAAATGTAATTCCTAAAGAAAACCCTAACAAACTACTTATCAATCGTAATACATTTTTGAGTAGTGTGCGTAGAGCCTCAGCCTTTTCTAACAAAACTACTTATCAAATTCGTTTGAAAATGGCTGGTACAGAGCTTAATATTTATGCTGAAGACCCTGATTATTCAGGCAAAGCTCACGAGCGTTTGTCTTGTGATTATCAAGGCGATGACCTCGAAATTGGTTTCAGCTCTAAATTTTTATCTGAAATGCTTAACAACCTATCGAGCGATGAGATTTCTCTAGAAATGTCAATGCCTAACAGAGCTGGTATTCTAGCTCCACTAGACGGACTCAACGAGGGCGAAAATGTACTTATGTTAGTAATGCCTGTATCATTAGGTTAATTGTAGATATTATTATTCATCATCAAAAAAGCTGATTAATTTGGTTTAATCAGCTTTTTGTATTCTACAACCTATCTATTTCATTTCCAGTAGGTTCTTCAATATCTCTACTCTTGTATCGTTCACCCTTAATACTCCATCTGAGCTGAATGCCCACCGAACGCGTATCGTGATAATCCTTCGCTCCATAAAAATACCCTGACACAGTTGTCTCTAATTGATTAATGTCGGTTTTGAACAAATCATGAACGTAAAAATTGATGTTAAAATTCTTATTAATTCGATAGTTTAACGACAAATCTAATTGATGATTTTGATAATGTAATATAACGCCATCATAATACGGAATACTCAGGTTATAATTAACATTGAGTCTTATTTTTTTATTTAATTTAAAAATATTTGTAGTCGAAAATGCAACACTAGGAGTCGATTTACGAAACTCATATTTGCTGTCTTGTATTTTAAAATAGGAAAACTCTACAGTAGTTTTGTTTGTATAAAAATCATCATAAAAACTATTGTTGTATTCCACACCGATATTTCCCAAATAAAAATGATCAAAATTCTGATATGTCCTTACAATATTTCCTTGATCTGTATCAAAAAAATTAGAAACAAAATCCTTAATGTAATAAGCTCCTAAATAATAACCCCAAGCCGATTTGTACGACTCATACGACACAGAATATGTCTTTTGTGTTGTGAGCGAATAATCGCCAGCCGAATATATAATCCCTTGATCTATAGATTTGAACGGATTAAGATAAGCGTAATTTGGTCTGCGAATTTGTTTTCTGAACGCCAACGAATGCGTACGCTCCGAATCCACATTGTACCAATTGTAATGTATATTGTACAACAAATTCGTATACTTGAGTCTATCTTTGTATTGTGTTCCCTGCAAAAGATTCTTATATTCAAACACTACCGCTGTGCTTTCTGTTCTTATGCCTACACCCAAAGTTTTGGTATCCGAAAGCGTAAAAGTATGATTGGCGTAAAGAGAAAAAATATGCTCTGTATACGAAAAAGGATTGTCTTTATTGGACTGATTATTTACCGTTTCCATTTTCGTATTATTATATCTGGCTCCAAACATGGTGAGTCCTAGCTTATTTTTGTTGCTATAATCTGCAAAGCCTATAATGATAGGAATCTCGGTATTGATTTGCTGATATTCCGAGTTTAGTTGATTCGATTTTGCGTATTGCAACGATTCTGAATCTCTAAACACTTGATAGCTACCCAATTTAATATTCACCGAATCATTAAACTTATGTTTGAATACCTGTGCCAAACGCCAATTCTTGTTTTGGTGTTCCATAAGCACATCTCTTCTGTAATTCGAATCCAGACTTGTCCCTTCCGTATCTACATCAGCATATCGAAACATTGATGTTAGGTCTATGGTACTTTTTTCAGATACATTAATCATCATATTTACAAAACCTTGATGAGAAACAGCTTTGCTATCCCCTTTATAATCAACCTCTATAGGCTCATATCCCTCTATTTGTTGTCGAATATGAGAGGTGCTTTGTACTGGACTATTTGAATAATTGTAATTGGTATACAAACTTATCTTTTTTCCATTTACGGAATAATTTATACCTGAATCATTATAATATTTTGAGCGTACTCCATTTTTGGTGTACAAACCTAATCGATAATTATCGCCACGGCGGTCTAGCTCTATATTTACTACGGCGTGTACTCCTGTTTCGTACGAAGCATCTGGATTTGATGTTATTACTATCTTACGAATCGTACTTGGGTCCAACGACTTCAGGTACTCTTCCAAATCAGCACCACTCATTTGAGTCTCGATTCCATTAATCTCGACCATAGCCGTTTTGTTCATCACTTTAACTTGCTGTTCATCAGACACCTTTAACATAGGTACTTGTTTGAGTCCTTCCCATACATTCTCTGCCTCTTCAAACAAAGTGCCTTTGGTGTATACCTCGTACTTACCATCTATAGGAGTAAGTTTGAGCGAAGTATCCATCTGAATCTGTATGCTATCTATTACCACAAAAGGGATAGAATCGTTCTGAGCCAAAACAATATTAATTTGAAACAAAATCAATATCAAAAGTACCATTTTTTTCATAAAAAAAATTATTTTTTATCAAAAGAATAAAATGTTGTTATATTCCATATTATCATTATAGCTGAGAAGAAATATAAATTCAAAAATAGCACTATTGATAAATGTAATCCTATAGTAAGATACAACCACATTTCTCTTGTCTTCTTTATGGATGTAAACAATGGATATAACAATTCAATTATAATTGTAAGCCACCCTATCACAACAAAAATTATTGGATATTTTCCTAAAAAATCAACATTTACATTAAAATCATTATCAAAGTTAGGTAGATGAATCGCCTTCCATATTGATTCTCCATTTCTCCAATTGTATCCTGACAATTTTTCTAACCCCGAAATCATATAAGCAAAACACAAATGAAATTGCATAGTTCTTTTTACTATAAGGAAGTTTGTTTTTCTTAATTTTCTACTAAACTTACTTCTTAGCGAATAATAACTATCTGACGGATATAAAATAATATAAACCAAAGACATGCTTATAAAGTAATCCACTCCATAAGTGTAATAACCACTTGACTTTACAAGTGCTGTATTAATAACAAGCAACACCAAAGCAAAAAAACGTGTATACAATCCTACTATCACACACACAAGATAGTATAAAAATAATTTTATATATCAAAATTGATATATCTTCCCAAAAAAAACGATTGAGAAAATCTATTATTTCATTATAATACAACAAATTACCATTAGCAAACAAAGTATGAATATCAGTAGGCACTACTGAATTCATACCATATAACAATTCAAAATCTGGCAATGTTGATAGAAACAACAACAAAAGTATACTCCCTACAGCAATTCTAAAAAAAGGAATAAAGTCCGTATTTGTATTGTCATCTATCTTAAATAAACCTAAAAAATTAGATGTTACGTTGTTTAGAATAACTTTCAATTTTTATCAGTTTTGAGTTAGTGTCTGGATATTCTTCTAACAAGGGGTAATGATATAAAAATATAGTCGTCCTTATCGAATCTACTTCACTATTTCTTTCTAATGAGTAGCTGTTAAGCCTTTTGATTATCACTCCTAAATATTCCATTCTCAACGAATCTACATCATTTTTATTCTGTTGTTCGTCAAGTTTTTCTATGTACACATTATTTAGATTTCTAAACCTATGAGCACCTTCCTTGGTCGAAAAATGATAATCTGATTCCTTGATACTCTCTTTTCCGTCTTTGTATATCTGATGTATAATCACAAAATCGCTTGACACATTTGGAGAAAAAAAACCATAACCAGTATTTAAACCCGTATACTCCAAAACCGTTTCGTATAGAGGATTTTCTACAAAATAATTAAAAAATTTATCCACCC
Organism: Bacteroidota bacterium; assembly: GCA_030528745.1. Classification (GTDB taxonomy): domain Bacteria; phylum Bacteroidota; class Bacteroidia; order Flavobacteriales; family Flavobacteriaceae; genus Flavobacterium. The sequence continues at coordinate 36,995 of JAUMYH010000002.1, read as the reverse complement.
AAGGAACAGATTTTTTTTCGTAAAAAGAAATATGACTTGTGTATGCAGTATGAAAAGAACTCAAAAATACAGAAAACAATATAAACAAACAAATCAAGGCGATTATTACATTATCTATATTTTTGTATAATCTGTTTAACCTTTCTGTAATCTTCATTTGTAACCTTTTGTTTCGTTGATGTTACTGACAAGGATTTGAATGACCCTTTACTAAAATCATCTTTCAAATACTTCACTCCTTTAAAATCCGATATACTTATTTCTTTTATAGCTGTAATTTGCTGATCATTCAATTTTTCTATATCCAACAATTTCCCCATCTTGAGTCCAGCACAACTTAGAAAACTCAAAAAAGTCAAGGACACTAAAAACCACCTTTTCATCTTGTCAAATTGAATATTTTTTAATCAATTCTTCTGTCTTTACCACACTTACATAACCTTGATCCATATCTCCAGAACAAGAACCATCTTCTTGAACTGATTTTTTACTGATTGTTTCTCTAAAAACATGCCATACCGCCGAACTTATTATGTGCTTCTTTTCTCTAAACTCCGAATTCCCTTGCACTGAAACACATTGATAACCAACACAACATCTCTCAAAATCAATATCTTCGATTTGCAGTTTTCGGTCATCTTGAAAAAACGAAAACGAAACCAAAAACACAACCGCCCCTATAATTCTTCCCATAACCTACACATCGTATTTATCAATCAGAGAACTAATTACCTCACTTTGATCTACAGTTGGCTTATCTGGTCCATCTCCTTGTTTACACTGACAATTTGTTTCTCTTACCTTTTTAGTTACAGTTTCTTTCGCCATATCTTTAGCTACACTACTACTCACATGCCTTGTATCACTCCACGAACCACTACCTAAAACAATAACGTTATTTTCCTCAACAAACTCCACTCCTTCTATATCAGAAAACTTTGATGACAATTCCTCTGAAAGCGTGTTCTTTTTAGAGAACCCAAACGAAAGCAAAGCTACCCCCAATGTTGCCACTGAAATTTTTAACACATTTTTCATTTTATTCCACTTTAAAAATTATTATTACCACAAATATATCTATTTTTTTCTTTTTCAAAATTATTTCCTCTTTTTTTTCAAAAAAACACACATTAATACCAAGTAATCAGAATTGCTGTAAAAATATTTTTAGATTTAAACCCATTATTTCATAAATTTGCAAAAATTTTGATCATGCACAAAGCTGGTTTTGTAAATATTATAGGCAACCCCAATGTGGGTAAATCGACACTTATGAACGCCCTCGTTGGGGAACGTCTTTCAATTATTACTTCAAAGGCTCAGACCACACGTCATCGGATATTAGGCATTATTAACGGAGACGATTTTCAAGTTGTGCTTTCGGATACCCCTGGCGTTATTAAACCAGCCTATCAACTACAAACTTCCATGATGGACTTTGTAAAAAGTGCCTTTGAAGATGCTGATATTCTGATTTATATGGTCGAAATAGGCGAAAAAGAACTCAAAGACGAGGCTTTTTTTAACAAAATTATCCACTCCAAAATCCCTGTGCTTTTGGTCATAAACAAAATTGATTTATCAAACCAAGAACAACTTAACCAACAAGTAGATTTTTGGCGTGAAAAAGTACCTAATGCCGAAATTCTTCCTATATCAGCTTTAGAAAACTTTAACATTCAGTCGGTTTTTGACCGTATTTTGGAACTTCTTCCAGAATCACCTCCGTACTACCCCAAAGATGCCTTGACAGACAAGCCCGAACGTTTTTTTGTGAATGAGATTATTCGTGAAAAGATTCTTCTAAACTACAAAAAAGAAATCCCTTATTCGGTAGAAGTTGAAACAGAAGAGTTTATAGAAGACAACAATATTATACGCATCAGGGCGGTTATTATGGTAGAACGCGAAACCCAAAAAGGAATTCTCATAGGACACAAGGGCGAGGCTTTAAAAAAGACTGGTATTCAGGCTCGTGAAGAACTAGAACGCTTCTTTGGCAAACAGATTCACTTAGAAACATTTGTCAAAATCAACAAAAACTGGAGAACAAACATCAAACAACTTAAAAGATTCGGATATCACAACAAATAAACCTCGACAACGTATGAGCAATATAGTAGCAATAGTAGGTAGACCTAATGTAGGTAAATCAACCCTTTTTAACAGACTTATCAAACGCCGTGAAGCCATTGTAGACCCTACCAGTGGAGTAACTCGCGACCGTAACTACGGAAAAAGCCAGTGGAACGGAAAAGAATTTTCCGTAATTGATACAGGAGGGTACATTATCGGCTCTGAAGATATTTTTGAGGCTGAAATCAGAAAACAAGTCGAATTGGCTATTGAAGAGGCCGATGTCATTCTGTTTGTTGTAGATGTTGAAGAAGGTATTACTCCTATGGACGAAGAGGTAGCCAAGCTACTGCGGAAAGTTACCAAACCTATATTGCTTACTGTAAACAAAGTAGACAACGCTATGCGACACAAAGACGCTTACGAGTTCTACAATCTGGGGTTGGGCGAGTACATTACCATATCGGGAACTTCTGGTAGTGGTACAGGAGAACTCCTCGATGCTATTATTGAGGCTTTTCCGAAAGAGGCTGACCTTGAAGAAAAAGAAGACAACTTACCTCGATTTGCCGTGGTGGGCAGACCTAACGCTGGTAAATCTAGTTTTATCAACGCCCTAATTGGCGAAGACCGATACATCGTAACCGACATTGCTGGTACTACTCGCGATGCTATCGACACCAAATACAACCGATTTGGCTTTGAATTTAACCTAGTAGACACTGCAGGTATCCGCAAAAAATCCAAAGTTAAGGAAGACCTCGAATTTTATTCGGTAATGCGTTCGGTAAGAGCCATTGAACACAGTGATGTCTGTATACTGATGATTGATGCTACTCGAGGATTCGAAGGACAAGATCAGAGTATTTTTTGGTTAGCCGAAAAAAATCGGAAAGGAATTGTTATCCTAGTCAATAAATGGGACTTAATCGAAAAAGATACCATGACCACCAAACTATTTGAAACCAAAATACGCAAAGAAATAGAACCCTTTACCGATGTTCCTATCATCTTCGTGTCTGCACTTACCAAACAAAGATTACTCAAAGCCTTAGAAATGGCACTGGAAGTATACAACAACCGCTCTCAACGTATAGCTACTTCAAAGCTCAATGAAGTTATGCTCAAAATCATCGAGAACTATCCGCCTCCTGCCGTAAAAGGAAAGTATATTAAAATCAAATACTGTATGCAGCTACCCACACCTATACCGCAGTTTGTGTTCTTTGCCAACCTCCCTCAATATATCAAAGATCCTTACAAACGTTTTATTGAAAATAAACTTCGCGAACAATTCAACTTTAACGGAGTGCCTATTGACATCTATTTTAGACAAAAATAAACCTCACAGCCAAATAAATTTGCTATGAACAACATATATCGGAAAATAAATTGTAGAAAAATGGCGTTTAACAAATAATGCTGTTTGATTTTTACAGACAGCATTTTTGACCCAATATATAACGCGTTGATTTTTAATATTTTTTAAAAAAATATTAAAATTTTACGCTTTAAAATGTAACATTTTTTTCATTTATGCGACTTATTTGTTACAAACAACCTAAATGCAATGATTGAAATCAAAGAGTTACACAAATCTTACAAAATAGGCAAAAACAATCTGCATGTACTTAAAGGAATCAACTTTGATGTAAAGCAAGGCGAATTTGTATCTATTATGGGAAGTTCAGGGTCTGGCAAATCTACATTGCTGAACATCATCGGAATTCTAGATGAGGCTGATTCTGGCTCGTACATTCTTGATGGTGTGCCTATAAAAAATCTTAACGAGACCATTGCATCTGAATATCGAAACAAATTTTTGGGGTTTATTTTCCAATCATTCAACCTCATCAATTACAAAAACGCACTCGACAACGTATCCCTTCCGCTTTATTATCAGGGTGTTAAACGCAAAGAACGCATCGAACGAGCAATGTATTATCTCGAAAAAGTAGGACTAGCAAACTGGGCAAAACACCTTCCTAACGAAATGAGTGGTGGACAAAAACAACGCGTTGCCATAGCCCGTGCCTTGGCATCGAACCCCAAAGTGTTACTTGCAGACGAACCCACTGGTGCGTTGGATACCAAAACATCGTACGAAGTAATGGAACTGATGCAACAAATCAATGACGAAGGCAAAACAGTGCTTATCGTAACCCACGAACCTGATATTGCTCAGATGACCAAACGAATTGTCTTTCTGAAAGATGGACTGATTGAACAAGACAAATTAGTAACCCAACAAAGAGCCTCTGACTATGTTTAACATTGAACGTTGGCAAGAGATATTTGAATCCATCTCCAAAAACAAACTCCGCACCTTTCTTACAGGAATATCTGTTGCCTCAGGTATTTTTATCTTGGTGATTTTGCTTGGAGCTGGTAACGGAATCCAAAACGGCATCGAAAAACAATTTGGAAAAGATGCTGTCAATCGCATCTCGGTATGGACTGGAACTACCCAAAAAGAATATAAAGGACTCGGAATAGGTAGAAAAATAGAGCTCAACAATGAAGACTTCCGCATCATTACCTCCGAACTCGAAGATTATATCGAACATCAATCCGCTCAATATTCGGTGTGGAACGGCAGTGCCGTATACAAAAACGAAACAGGCACATACTCTGTGCAAGGCGTAAATCCTGGTTTTCAATTCATTGAAAATCAAACCATAGAACTAGGACGATACATCAACCTAAACGATGTTACCAACTTCGAAAAATCTGCCGTAATAGGGCAAAAAGTTGCCTCGGATTTATTTAAAAATCAAGACAACATTATAGGTGAACACCTCAATATATCTGGAATCATCTACAAGGTAATAGGAGTATTTTCTGACCCAGGAGGCGAACGGGAAGAAAATAAGATTATAATTCCTCTTACCACTGCCCAACGCACCTACAACGCCGCCGACAAAATTCAGAATATGTCTTTTACCCTCAAAAAAGAAGAAAATTTTGACCAAGCAGTATCCGAATCAACACAATTCACCTCCAAACTCGATTATATTATCCGTAGCAGACATCTGATTAGTCCTGACGACCGCAAAGCCCTCCACATTTTTAATTCGCTTGAAGAAGCAAAAAATGCTTACATTATCACAGGAGGAATCAAGGCATTTTTTTGGTTTATAGGCATCTGTACCATAATAGCTGGTGTAGTTGGTGTAGGTAATATTATGCTGATTATCGTAAAAGAACGAACCAAAGAAATCGGTATTCGCAAAGCCCTTGGAGCTAACCCCTTGAGTATTATCACGATGATATTGCAAGAAGCAATATTCATTACGCTCATTGCAGGATTTATAGGGCTTCTGCTTGGGCTGATTCTGTGGGAATTTGTAGGACCTATGATTGAAACAGACTTTTTTACCAAACCCGAAGTAGACCTTAAGGTGGCTACACTTACCCTTATCATATTAGTCATATCTGGTGCTTTTGCAGGATTTGTACCTGCTTACAGAGCCTCAAAAATAAAACCTATTGTCGCACTTAGAGGAGAATAATTATGTTTAACAAAGATAAATGGAACGAAATTATCGAAGCCCTCTCGGCTAACCCCTTCAGAACGCTTATCACAGCTTTTGGAGTGTTTTGGGGAATATTTATCTTGGTGATTCTGCTTTCGGCTAGTCAAGGGTTGCAAAATGGCATCAAAAAACAAATGGGAGGAATGTCTACCAATACGATGTTTATGTGGGGGCAAAGCACCTCCAAACCCTACAAAGGACTTCCACAAGGACGTTCGTACCACCTCCGAAATGCCGATGTTGATGCCCTACGTGCCGAATTTCCAGAATTGCTCTATATATCTCCTCGCAATCAATTGGGAGGATTCAGAGAGAGCAATAATGTATCGCATGGCACAAAGGTAGGAGCTTACAATGTATATGGCGACTATCCTGAATTTATCAAACAGCAACCTATGGATATTCTTCAAGGAAGATTTATCAATCAGAGCGATATTGACAACAAACGCAAAATAGCTGTAATCGGAGAAAGCGTAGTAAGGGAATTATTCGAGTCATCTTCTGAAGTGCTTGGTTCGTATATCAAAATACAAGGCGTAAACTTTTTGGTGGTAGGAGTGTATAAAAATCGTTCAAACTTCGGAGGCGACCCCGAAGAGGCTCAAAAACAAATATTTATCCCATTCCCCACCTTTCAACAATCCTTTAATTACGGCGATATTGTAAGCTGGATTACACTTACAGCACACGACAACATTGCCATTACCGACCTCAAGCCTCGTATATTTGACCTTATCAAACAAAGACACACCATCGACCCCGAAGATCAGAGAGCAGTCGGACATTTTGATATTTACAACGAATTCAAAAAAATAAACGGCTTGTTTTCTATACTCGATGGCGTTTCATATTTGGTAGGTTTCTTTATACTAGCATCTGGCATCATCGGTATTGTCAATATTATGCTTATCATTGTAAAAGAACGCACTCAAGAAATCGGAATCCGTAGGGCTCTTGGTGCCAAACCCTCGGTTATCATTAAACAAATCATTACCGAAAGTATCATCTTATCACTAATTGCGGGTATGATGGGAATTATATTTGCCTGTTTGGTTCTTTGGCTAATTAATACAGGAATCGAAAATGCCCCGAATGCCAACGATATTCCGATAGTAAACGCTAGTATCGGTCTGTCCACAGTGCTTATTGCTTTACTCATATTGGTATTTGCTGGTTTCCTTGCAGGACTTATTCCAGCACTTGCAGCCATAAAAGTCAAACCTATCGATGCCTTACGAACCGAATAAATGAACCTAATCTATTAAACTTAAACGAATATATTTATGAAAAAAGGATGTACCATTGCTATTTTAGTAACTCTTGCCCTAAGTTTTGCTGGTGCCTTGTTTTGGCTTTACCAAAAAAACAACCAACCTCCTACCATATTCCAAACCGAACAGCCCGAAATCCGTTCAATATCCAAAAGTACCGTAGCCACTGGAAATATCAATCCTAAGGAAGAAATCCTTATCAAACCAAACATTTCAGGGATTATTGACGAGGTTTATGTAGAAGCGGGAGACCTTATCAAAACGGGAGACCTCATTGCCAAAATAAAAGTTATCCCTAGCGTATCTACACTTAATTCGGCTCAAAATCAAATACAAACAGCCAAAATAGATTTTGAAAATCAGAAAAAAATCTTTGAGCGTCAGCAATCTTTATTCGAAAAAGGCGTTATTTCGGCCAATGATTTTGATTTGGCTCAAACCACCTACAAACAATCTGAACAAACCTACCATGCCACTATACAAAATGCAGAAATTATCCGCACAGGAACAACCAAAGGTATGGGCAATTTGGCTCAAACACACATTCGTTCTACCATATCGGGTATGGTTTTGGACGTTCCTGTCAAAAAAGGAAACCAAGTCATTGAAGCCAACAACTTTAACGAAGGTACTACCATTGCCAGCCTTGCCGATGTTAGCAATATGATATTTGAAGGAAAACTTGACGAATCCGAAGTCGGAAAAGTCAAACTCGGATTACCTCTAGAAATCACTATAGGGGCTATCGATAACAAAAAATTCGACGCTCAACTCGATTATATTTCCCCTAAAGGTATCAGCGAAAATGGAGCTATGCAATTTGCCATAAAAGGAACTCTCATCAACAAAGACAACACCTTTATACGTTCTGGACTTAGTGCCAACGCCTATATCATTTTGGCTAAGGCTACTGACGTATTGGCTATAAAAGAAGGGCTGGTACAATATGACGAAAAAACAAAACAGCCCTTTGTTGAGGTAGAAACCACCCCTCAAAATTTTGAACGTAAAGATATTGTATTGGGCGTGAGTGATGGTATTTATGTTGAAATAATCAGCGGAATTACCAAAGATGATAAAGTAAAAATCTGGAACCAAACCAAAAACTAATTGTATGAAAATCAATAATATAACAACTACATTATTCCTCTTATTGTTTGGTTATTCCTTTGCTCAAAAAAAGTGGGATTTACAAGAATGTGTAGAATATGCACTACAAAACAACATCGCTATTAAGCAGATCTACCTTGATGGAGAACTGGCTCATCTCAATCTTAAAGATGCTCAAGGCAATTTTATGCCTAACATCAATGGACAAATATCACACTCGTGGAACGTCGGACTCAATACCGACATCACCACAGGTATACTCCGAAACCAAACTACCCAGTTTACCGCTATGGGAGTATCTGCTAACGTAGATATTTATAAGGGATTACAAAATCAAAATCGATTGCAAAGGGCAAAATTAACTCAAATATCCGCTCTGTATCAACAGACCAAAATAGCAGAAGACATCAGCATCAATATTGTTAATGCTTACTTACAGATACTATTTAACAAAGAAAATATCAAAATCCAAAAACAACAATTTATAGCCGATAGTCTACAGCTCGAACGCTCAAAATTACTTGTAGAATCAGGTATGATTCCTCGTGGAGATTTATTCGAAATCAAGGCTACTATTGCCGCTGACAAACAACTTATTATACAATACGAATATCAGTTACTCATCTCCAAAATGAGTCTTGCCCATTTGTTGCAACTCAAAGATTTTAACGATTTTGACATTGTAGATGTAGCATACGAATTTGAAGTCAATCCTATCTTTTTGCAAAGCCCTGAAGATATTTACCGCAAAGCCCTTACCGAACGTGTCGAACTCAAAATAGCCCAAAACAATATAGCAATAGCCCAGAAAGACATCGCCATATCCAAAGGAGCTTACCAACCTCAACTATCTGGATTTTACAGTTTTAGCTCAAGAGTTTCGTACGCCCAAATACCCGACGGCTTTGGCGGACTGCAAGACCCACTTCCTTTTTGGGAGCAGATAGACCTTTACAAAGGACATAATTTTGGTTTGCAACTCAACATACCTATATTCAATGGGTTTGCTGTGCGAAACAATGTAAACAAAGCCAAAACCACCCTTGAAAAGCAACAGCTTGAGTTTGAACAAGCTCAGATAGACCTTGAACGAAGTATTTACACCGCATTTGCTGATGCCAAAGGTGCTTTAGAATCGTATATTGCCTCTGAAGAAGCCCTCAAAGCCAGAGAAGAAGCCTTCAGATACGCTTCCGAACGCCTTAACAATGGTATGAGTACAGCCTTTGATTACAGCCAATCACAATCGTTACTAATCAATGCCAAAAGCGAAGTGTTACGCAACAAATACGACTATCTATTTCGTACCAAAATCCTTGAGATCTATTTTGGTATTCCTGTTATACCTCAATAATTTATTCTGATGAAGGGATTTTCTTTTGAAAATCTCTTCTTTGATTTCGGAAATATATAGTTTATTTTCCCAATCAAAACACTTTCTGTCAAATTATTTTATTTTTTACAATAAAATAATTATATTTGGAGGGTTTTACAATTTATAATACTAATGAATAACATTAAAGATTACATTAATTCTAACAAAGAACGTTTTATTAACGAACTTATTGAACTGCTCAAAATTCCTTCGGTAAGTGCAGATTCTGCTTACTCTCAAGATGTTATCAACACTGCCGAAGCTATCAAATCAAGCCTCGAAAAGGCAGGTTGTGATTTGGTCGAACTTTGTCAGACTCCTGGCTATCCTATAGTATATGGAGAAAAAATAATAGACTCTAATTTGCCTACTGTTTTGGTATACGGACACTACGATGTACAACCTCCAGACCCTGTAGAGCTATGGGATTCTCCTCCGTTTGAACCTGTCATCAAAACCACGCCTATACACCCCGAAGGGGCTATATTTGCTCGTGGTGCTTGTGATGATAAAGGACAACTCTATATGCACGTAAAGGCTTTCGAGTATATGATTCAGAACAATTGTCTGCCTTGCAATGTTAAGTTCATGATTGAAGGAGAAGAAGAGGTAGGCTCTTCGAGTTTGTCGTGGTTTGTACAACGCAATCAAGAAAAATTAAAAAACGATGTTATCCTAATTTCTGATACAGGCATCATATCGAACCAACAACCATCTATCACTACAGGACTCAGAGGACTTAGTTATGTAGAGGTCGAAGTTACAGGTCCTAATCGAGATTTACATTCTGGTTTGTACGGCGGTGCTGTTGCCAACCCTATTAACATTCTTTCTAAGATGATAGCCTCTTTACACGACCAAAACAACCGTATTACCATACCTGGGTTTTACGACAAAGTAGAAGAGCTATCTTCGGAAGAGCGTAGACGAATGGCAAAAGCTCCTTTCTCTTTAGAAAAATACAAAAATGCCTTAGGAATAGACGAAGTACATGGCGAAGAGGGATACGTAACCAACGAGCGTAACGCCATCAGACCTACACTAGACGTGAATGGTATATGGGGCGGATACACTGGCGAGGGTGCCAAAACAGTGATTCCTAGTAAAGCCTTTGCTAAAATTTCAATGCGACTAGTACCCAATCAGAACTGGGAAGAAATTACCCAATTATTTCAAAATCACTTCGAGAGTATTGCTCCAAAATCAGTCCGTGTAAAAGTTACACCTCATCACGGAGGGCAAGGTTATGTAACGCCTCTTGACAGCATTGGCTATAAGGCGGCAAACCTAGCCTATACGGACACTTTCGGTATAGAACCTATACCTGTACGTTCAGGAGGTAGCATTCCGATTGTGGCTCTTTTTGAAAAAGAATTAAAATCCAAAACAATACTAATGGGATTTGGTCTGGATTCAGATGCTATCCATTCTCCTAACGAACATTTTGGAATATTCAACTACCTCAAAGGCATTGAAACCATTCCGTTATTTTACAAATATTTTGTAGAATTATCCAATAAAAAAGAGACTCTGTAAGAGTCTCTTTTAATTTATAGTTTCTATCTATTCCGAGATGAACAATGATTTTAATTCTTTTGCATCTTGTGGTAGCATTTTTCCAGCCAATACCAAACTAAGCTGTTTTCTGCGTAAGGCTGCGTCAAAACGCTTCTTTTCAAGTTCTGTTTCTGGTATGATTTCTGGTACAGGAACTGGTCTTGAGGTCATATCCACAGCCACGAAAGTATAAATTGCCTCCGCCGCCTTTGCTCTTACTCCCGATTCTCTATCTTCAATATATACATCTATATATATTTCCATAGACGTTGAAAACGAACGCGATACCTTTGCTTCTATAGTTACCACACTACCCACAGGGATAGCCATTCCAAACGAAACATTATTAACCGATGCCGTAACGCACTCTCTTCGAGAATGTCTACGAGCTGTTATACTTGCTGCCCTATCCATACGAGCCAATAACTCTCCTCCAAAGAGTCCATTAAGTCCATTTGTCTCTCCTGGCAGTACTACATTGGTCATAATCGTAAGTGATTCTGACGGTGTTTTTGGATTCATAATTTTTTATTTATTTTGTTTTCTTCTTTCTCTTGCCAAAAGGGTATTTTTCATAAGCATCGCAATAGTCATCGGTCCTACCCCTCCTGGCACTGGCGTAATATAAGAAGCCTTCTTGCTCACATTTTCAAAATCAACATCTCCTTTGATTACATAGCCCTTCGGATTGTTATCGTCTGGCACACGCGTAATACCTACATCGATTATCACTACATCATCTTTTACCATCTCTGCCTTCAAGTAATTAGGCACACCCAAAGCCGTTATGATAATATCGGCCTGTGAAGTAATCTGGGTTATATTTTTCGTATGACTATGCGTTAGCGTTACGGTACTATTGCCAGGGAAACCTTTCCGTCCCATCAAAATACTCATTGGTTTTCCTACTATATGACTTCTGCCAATTACCACAGTATGTTTTCCTTGTGTCTCCACGCCATACCTTTCCAAAAGCTCCAAAATTCCGAAAGGAGTAGCAGGGATAAAAGTAGTCATATCTAATGCCATTTTGCCAAAATTCTGTGGATGAAAACCATCTACATCTTTGTTTGGGTCTATAGCCATAATTACTTTCTGTTCGTCAATCTGCTTGGGCAAAGGCAATTGCACTATGAATCCGTCTATATTATCATCTTGATTAAGTTCGTGAATCTTCTCAATCAACTCCACCTCTGATATTGTATTTGGCAATCTGATTAATGTAGACTCAAAACCGACCTTTTCACAAGCCTTAACCTTACTAGCCACATAGGTTAGACTAGCCCCATCATTACCCACTATAATTGCTGCCAGATGTGGTATTTTTTCTCCTTTATCTTTAATTTTTTGAACTTGCTGAGCAATTTCTACCTTTATATCTTCTGCTGTCTTTTTTCCGTCTAATAATTTCATTTTTTTCTTTATTAAGGTTTCATTCCACCCATCATACTCATCAGTTTTTTGGCTCCTCCTCCTTGCATCATCTTCATCACTTTACTCATTTGGTCGAATTGCTTCAGAAGCTGCGTTACCTGCTCCACTTTAGTTCCTGAACCTTTGGCTATACGCACCTTGCGTTTTTGATTTATAATGGCTGGTTTACTTCGTTCTTTAGGAGTCATTGAATAAATAATGGCCTCTATGTGCTTAAAAGCATCATCTTCAATATGCACGTCTTTCAGAGCCTTTCCTGCTCCAGGTAACATTCCTACCAAATCCTTCATCGAACCCATTTTTTTGATTTGCTGGATTTGATTCAAAAAGTCGTCAAAACCAAATTCGTTTTTGGCAATTTTCTTTTGGATTTTTCTTGCTTCTTCTTCATCGTATTGTGCCTGAGCCCTTTCTACTAGCGAGATAACATCTCCCATTCCCAAAATACGATCGGCCATACGGTCTGGATAAAAAATGTCTATTGCGTCCATTTTTTCTCCAGTTCCTATAAATTTAATCGGTTTGTTTACCACCGACTTAATCGAAAGTGCCGCTCCACCACGCGTATCACCGTCCAATTTTGTAAGCACAACACCGTCAAAATTCAGTCGGTCGTTGAACGCCTTGGCTGTATTTACGGCATCTTGTCCTGTCATAGAATCGACCACAAACAAGGTTTCGTGTGGGGTAATAGCCGCGTGTACATTGGCAATTTCGTTCATCATCTCTTCGTCTACCGCCAAACGACCTGCTGTATCGACAATCACTACATTGAATCCGTTTTCTTTGGCGTACTTCAATGCGTTTTGAGCAATTTGCACCGCATTTTTGTTTTCAGGCTCTGAATAAACCTCTACGCCTATCTGCTCTCCCACCACATGTAACTGATTGATTGCCGCAGGGCGGTAAATATCACAAGCCACGAGCAAAGGCTTTTTGGTCTTTTTGGTTTTCAGAAAATTTGCCAATTTACCCGAAAAAGTGGTTTTTCCTGAACCTTGCAAACCTGACATCAACACCACAGTAGGATTTCCCGAAAGGTTTATCCCTGCAGCATCGCCTCCCATCAATTCGGTCAATTCGTCTTTTACAATTTTAACCATTAATTGCCCTGGTTGCAAAGTAGTTAATACCTCTTGCCCCAGTGCTTTTTCTTTTACTCGATTGGTAAAATCTTTGGCTATTTTAAAGTTTACATCGGCATCCAAAAGAGCTCTACGGATTTCCTTCAGTGTCTCTGCAACGTTTACTTCTGTAATTTTTCCGTGACCTTTCAGTATGTGAAAAGCCTTATCTAATTTATCACTTAAATTATTAAACATCTATACTTTCAGCTTTTATTTTTAAGTAGCAAAGTTATTGTTTTTTTCAAACACGACAAAACCTTTAATCTAAATAAATTTGCCTTCAAAAGTTATACTCCTAAATTTCATTATGTCCTTTTACAAACTACACTTAAGTTGGCAGATAATCCTCTTGGTAAAATCCGTAATCCGTTACCCCTTCAACTTCCCTAACATTTGGCTAATCATCTCCATTCGTTTTTGAACTTTTTCAGCGGAAGCATCAAGGGGGTAGCCTTCGTCCATCAGTTCTTTAATCAGAAGCATTTTTTTGATATTCTGATAGTTGTATCGGCGGTTTTTGCCCTCCTCTTCGGTCAGACTTTTGATGATGCCTTTGTCTTCCCAATAGCGAATTTGTCGCGTTGGAATGCCCGTGATTTGCGACACCTCACCGATGCCCACCACCAATTTCTCTAAAAATTCAAAATCAAAACTAAGGTCGTTGTTCTCTGTGTTCATACCCCTATTTCCTTAAAAAACAATTTAATACATTCTACATCAAAACTATTCGGACTGGTAAATTCTGCTGAAAAATTCACTCTGCCTTAAAAAAATCTTTCCGCTCGAACTCAAAAGGCAGGATTTGGTCGCCTCTGACGATTTCTATTCGTATACTGTCCGAATCGTAGTGAGTGGTCAGAATCATACATCGCTCATCTTCTGAGAGTTCGCTCAATTTTTGTCCGTTGATGCTCGTGATAATATCGCCTACTTGAAGCGGTTGATTTTCCGTTTGTAAAACCGACATCACCACAAATTTGCCATCTACATAAGTGAATCCGAATGGAAAACGCAACCTTTCGCGAGGTTTTTCAAGTTCCTTTAAGTGGATTTTTTGGTTTTTCCAATCCAAAATAAAAACATAATGCTCCAAAAAATCGTTTCCGATAAGGCTCGAACTGCTGGTTGCTATGGGCTGACCGCTTAACGAATACTCGGAAAACTTAAAACGCTCTGGTTTAAATAGTTGTATTAGGCTATCGGTTTGGTTTACGCCGTAAATTCCAGTAGCTTTTTTCCCTTTAAAGGTGATTTTTTCGGATTTTATGCTGTCTTTGTGTTGTTCAACCCATTTTTTGGAAATGTTGATGTACGAACTGGCTCCCGTATCGAACAAAATTCCGATTTTTTGGTCGTAAAGCGAAGAAATTAGTATGGGGCGTTTTTGTTTGGTGCGAACAAAATCCCATTTGATGGTAAATTCTTCGGGTTTGAACAGCGAAAGTTTGTCGGTGGCTTCGATGTATTTTTCACGATAATTGACCTTCCAAAACAGATGTTGCATCAGGTTCGTGCCGATGATTCCGTCTATCTTTAAACACTGAAAAACAGCAGGTTTGAAATCAACTACCATACAACCCACATTTTTACAAACAAGGCTTCCTAATTTTAATTCGGGAATAAGAGCAATGGTTTCAGTACTCTTATTTGATTGAGAATCTGTTATTTGCATTTTTCCTTTTTCCGAAAGATGCAGCTCTTGGAATAGTTGGGGCGTAATCACTGTTCCAGCCCCCGTGTCGAAGAGGAAATTATAGGTTTTTCCACCAATTTCCACCGCTACAAAAGGCAAATTTCCCTTCATTTCGATAGGAATTTTCACCACCGCCTCACTGGTAGAAACCTTGGCTTTCATAAATGTTTTCCAAGGCGATTTGCAAGAAATCAGCAACATAGAAAATATTAAAATTAAAATTCGGTTTGCCATAAATCGAAAAAAATTAAAACACGACAAAACTAACCATCTTGCAACTATTTTACAATGATTGCTTGTTATTTCAACGGATTTTAACCACACAGAAACATCATTTTCTATATTCCTATGCGGCTCGTTTATTTATAACATATTGATTGTCAATAAAATATCACTTCTTTTTAATTCGGATATATTGGCAACTTTCGGTATTGTAATCTCCGTTGATATCCCAATATACAGCGGAGTGATTTACAGGCGTATAGAAATATCCGTCCGTTGCCCAAAACGAGCCCTCGTACACATCGAAATAAGATATCCAATTTGTGAACCACAACCAATATGTATCCCTAATTTCTTGATTTTCATCAACTTCGTAAAAAGTAACACTCGCTTCTCCTTCTATTGTAAAAGAAAACACAACAATTTGTTTTTTGTCAGGTGATAAATACGGAAATCCTGAAAATTCTTGCCTTTTGCCATTTTTCTTATCAAATAAAATATATTCTCCTAATTTATTATAACTTAGATATACCACGTATTTTTGCAAAGCCTCGATTTGCCCCACATATTTATAGATTTTGCTCTCTTCGATATCAGGATCTTTATCTGTCAGAGTTACAACGGAATAATCCTCAAAAGTCAGTGATAAAGTTCCGTTGAGTTTTCGTACAGCGAGGGTATCTTGAAGTAAGTAGCTCACTCGCCTTTTTTTAGCTTCGTTGTATGTTTTTTGGTCGATGAGTTCTATTTGAAACAAATCACGAATCGTTTCTTCGGAAATAGGACTTTCTGAATCTTCACACAAAGCATAAAGGTCTGATTCTATGAGTTTTATACCTTCATAATTACCCAAATCGGTTTTCTTGACATAAACCTTTGCCCAGCCTGTTCGGCTGATTTCCTTGCCGTCTTCCTCATATTCTTCGGTTACGTACCATTGCACAACGCACCAATCTTCCTGTTTTTCAATTACTTTCAAGCGTGTACCGTAGGGTGCGGTATCGATTTTCCTTGTGCTTCCGTCAGCACCGACAAAAAGGGTCGTTCCCTCTCGGTTGGTTACAAATTTCTCTTCGATTACGTCCGCGGCTTCATAATCAATCCAAACGAGTTCCGCCTCGGAAGTTTCCGTATCGGTAACCTCTTGATTTTCATCGTTATTTTTGTTAAAAAACTGGCAACTGCTCAAAATCAAGACACTTGCCAAGAGAATAATTTTTTGCATTGTTTTAAATTATATTTAATCGATAACTTGCTGATTATCATCTCTTTTTAATTCGGATATATTGGCAGTTTTGGGTATTGTACATTCCGTTGATGTCCCAATACGCAGCGGTGTGATTTACAGGCGTATAGAAATATCCGTCCGTTGCCCAAAACAAGTCCTCATACACATCAAGATAAGGCATCCAAATTTTAAAAGGAACAGCAACAGATTTATTAATCTCTTGATTTTCATTAACTTCGTAAAAAGTAACATCCGACATCAGTCCTTCTCTTATGACAGGAAACACAACTATTTGCTTTTTGTCGGGCGATAGGTACGGAAATCCTGAAAATTCCTGACTTTTGCCGTTTCTTTTGTCAAATAATATATATTCAACTGATTCATAATGACCTAGACGCACCACATATTTTTGCAAAGCCTCGATTTGCCCCACATATTCATAAATTTTGCTTTCGTCGTCATCAGGATTGTTATCTATCAGAGTTACAACGGAATAATCCTCAAAAGTCAGCGATAAAGTTCCGTTAAGTTTTCGTACGGCGAGGGTATCTTGAAGTAAATGGCTCATTCGCCTTTTTTTTGCTTCGTTATATGTTTTTTGGTCGATGAGTTCTATCTGAAACAACTTACGAACCGTTTCTTCGGAAATAGGACTTTCTGAATCTTCATACAAAGCATAAAGCTCTGATTCTATGAGTTTTAAATCTTCCAAATCACCCACATCGGTTTTCTTGACATAAACCTTTGCCCAGCCTGTTCGGCTGATTTCCTTGCCGTCTTCCTCATATTCTTCAGTTACGGAACTCTGAACGGCGTACCAATCCTCGTATTCTTCAAGCACATCTAAGTCTTTGCCGTAGGGTATGGTTTGGATTTCCCTTGCATTTTCGTCAGCACCGACAAAAAGGGTCGTTCCCTCTCGGTTGGTTACGAATTTCTTTTCGATTACGGTCGTGGTTTCATAATCAAGCCAAACGAGTTCCGCCTCGGAAGTTTCCGTATCGGTAACCTCTTGATTTTCATCGTTATTTTTGTTAAAAAACTGGCAACTGCTCAAAATCAAGACACTTGCCAAAAGGATAATTTTTTGCATTGTTTTAAATTATATTTAATCGATAACTTACTGATTATCATTTCTTTTTAATTCGGATATATTGGCAACTTTCGGTATTGTAATCTGCACTTTTGTAGTACCAATACACAGCCTTGTGATTTACAGGCATATAGAAATATCCGTCCGTTGCCCAAAACAAGCCCTCGACCATATAAAAATAGGGCTTCCATTTTTTGAACCATAACGAATATGTATCCATAATATCTTGATTTTCATCAACTTCAAAAAAATTAATATTTGATACTAACTCGTGTATTAGAGGAGAAAGTGAAATCATTTGCTTTTTGTCGGGCGATAGGTACGGAAATCCTGAAAATTCCTTCCTTTTGCCGTTTCTTTTGTCAAACAAAATATATCCTACTGTTGAAAAGGAAGATACAAAAACCACGTGTTTTTGCAACCCCTCGATTTCTCCTTCATACGTGTAAATTAGGAAATCGTCTCCATCTGTATCGTCATCCATCAGCGTTGTAAGTAAATGATTCTCAAAAGTTAGCGATATAACGCCATCGCGTTTTTGTACGGCGAGGGTATCTTCAATCAAGTAGTTCACACGTTGCTTTTGAGCTTCGTTATATGTTTTTTGGTCGATGAGTTCTATATGAAACAAATCACGAACCGCTTCTTCGGATATATCCATTTCTATATTGTCGTCCAAAACATAAAGATCTGATTCTATTAGCCTTATATCTTCCATTTCACCCAAATCGGCTTTCTTGGCATAAACCTCTATCCAGCCATCTTGCCCTTCTTCCTCATTGATTATACGCAATCGGACAGCATACCAATCTTCATCTTCATAAATGATTTCCAGAATTTCGCCATAGGGTATGGTATCCATTATCTTTGACATTTCGTTGGCTCTCGTAAAAAGATTCGCTCCCTTTCGGTTGGTTACGAATTTCTGCTCAAATGAGGTTACGTTAACAAATTCAATCCAATAGGGTTCGTCATCAGTAACTTCTTGATTTTCATCATTATTTTTGTTAAAAAACTGGCAACTGCTCAAAATCAAGACACTTGCCAAAAGGATAATTTTTTGCATTGTTTTAAATTATATTTACTCGATAACTTACTGATTATCATTTCTTTTTAATTCGAATATATTGGCAGTTTTCGACATTGTAATTTCCGTTGATATCCCAATATACAGCGGAGTGATTTACAGGCGTATAGAAATATCCGTCTGTTGCCCAAAACAAGCCCTCGTACACATCGAAATAAG
The DNA here is from genome assembly GCA_030528745.1 of Bacteroidota bacterium. Lineage (GTDB taxonomy): Bacteria > Bacteroidota > Bacteroidia > Flavobacteriales > Flavobacteriaceae > Flavobacterium. Next base: position 18,027 of record JAUMYH010000002.1, on the reverse strand, counting down.
GTATCCAATTTGTAAAAATAAGCGAAACAGACTCTTTAATGCCTTGATTTTCATCAACTTCGTAAAAAGCAACGCTCTCATCTCCTTCCATTGAAATAGGAAACACAACAATTTGCTTTTTGTCAGGGGATAGATACGGAAATCCTGAAAATTCCTGTCTTTTGCCATTTTTCTTATCAAATAAAATGTATTCACCTGATTCAAAATAACTTACATAAACGACATATTTTTGCAAGGCTTCGATTTGCCCCATATATTCGTAAACTTCGGCTTCGTCGTTATCCGTATCGTTATCTTTCAGAATCACAACGGAATAATCCTCAAAAGTCAGTGATAAAGCTCCGTTGAGTTTTCGTACGGCGAGGGTGTCTTCCAGTAAATGATTCACACGCAACTTATTAGCTTCTTCGTATGTTTTTTTGTCGATGAGTTCTATCTGAAACAACTCACGAACCGTTTCTTCGGAAATAGGACTTTCTGAATCTTCATAAAAAGCATAAAGGTCTGATTCTGTAAGTCTTATATCTTCCAAATTACCCACATCGGTTTTCTTGACATAAGCCTCTGCCCAGCCCATTCGGCTGATTTCCTTGCCGTCTTCCTCATATTCTTCGGTTACGTACCACTGCACAACGTACCAATCTTCCTGTTTTTCAATTACTTTCAAGCGTGTACCGTAGGGTGCGGTATCGATTTTTCTTGTGTTTTCGTCAGCACCCAAAAAGAGGGTCGTTCCCTCTCGGTTGGTTACGAATTTCTTTTCAATTAAGGCAGGGTCGATAAAATCAAGCCAAACGACTTCCGCTTGGGGAATCTCCGTATCGGTAACTTCTTGATTTTCATCGTTATTTTTGTTAAAAAACTGGCAACTGCTCAAAATCAAGACACTTGCCAAAAGGATAAATTTTCGCATAGTATTTAATTATTTTCGTTTTTTGAGGAAAAAGAAATCAATACCCCAAAAACGGTTTTTATTGGGCAAATATACATCTTTTTGACTGAAATACATTTTTTTAGGCATTCCAAATTTTTTCTGTTTTTTAGATTTTTTTTCATTTTAAAATGAAAAAATCTGATGTCAAACTTATTAATGATTCTTGTTGCTTTTTATGACTATTTGACAAATCTCTCAACCGCAAACATCGCTAGGACAATGATTGGCAAAAACAGCCCTCGTATCAAAATTGATGCGAGGTTTTTTTAATTTTATTTCAGAAAAAAACACCTTTTCTTTGTAACAAATCTTCAAATCGGTTACTAACAAGCCAAAAACAAGAAATGAAATCGCTGGAAAAAGAATTTTTGAAACGTATCGAAACGCACAGAGGCATACTTTTTAAGATTGCCAAAATGTACGTAAGCGATGCTGACGACCAAAAAGACCTTTTTCAGGAAATTACCTACCAACTTTGGAAGGCTTATCCCAGTTTTCAGGGCAAAAGTGCATTTTCAACGTGGATGTATCGCGTGGCTCTCAACACGGCAATCGTTTTTTTGAAGTCGGAAAAGAAAAAAGATTTCATTTCAAGAGATGATAACTTACACCATATCAACGTAAAAGATGAAGATAGCTCGGAGCAGGAACACCAAATCAAAATAATGTACCAAGCCATCAATATGCTGAATCCGATTGACAAAGCCTTGATTTTCTATTATTTAGAAAATTATTCAGGTAAGGAAATCGCCCAGCAAATGGGACTGTCAGAAGTGAATGTACGCGTAAAACTCAACCGAGCCAAAAACAAACTTAGCGAATTGGTCAGAAAACTAAATATGGAAAACTATGGAAAATTTTAAAGAACTTTGGAACAAAGACGAAATTACCGAAACACCTGAAATTTCGCTCGAAAAACAGCAAAAAATCCGTTTGCCTTTGGAGAAAATCCGAGCCAATATGAAGAAGGAATATCAATTCACGATTATAGGTTTTCCGTGTCTTTTACTTTTTTTATTCTTTTTGGACGGAATGTATCAAATCTCTATCTTCCTGATGCTCATCGGATTAGGTATTGCGATTACGGCGTATTATTTTAGTAAATTTCGTGTTTTTTACAAAAAAATCAACATGCAAAGCCTTGATACTTACCACAATTTGCTGGATTTACGATACGAATTGGTGCTGAACTCCGAATTGTACAAATCGTACTATTTGTGTCTCGTGCCGTTGATGTTTTCAGGCTATATCGTTTTCTTTTTTATGGGACAAAATATCACAGAAATCGTTAAAATACTTATTTCTACGCTGTTCGTAAGCATTTTTATCTATTTCTATGGAAAAACTTGGCTGAAAACGATGTACGGAAAATACATCGTGGAAATTTCGGAATTGCTCAATCAAATGAACGGCAAACACGATGATTTTCAATACGATAGAGCTACAATAAAAATGGAAAAATACTTTTCATTTTTTGAAAACACACAACCTTTTTTTGTTCAAAAATTTGGAAAATTTGGGAAGATTCTGCACATACTTTTTTGGCTTTTGGTGTTTTTTGTGGCTGTGTTTATCGTGGGATTTGTAATAGGATTGATTATAGGTTTTAGTGAAAGATTTTTTGTGTAATATTTTTAAAATCAATTATTTATGAAAAGTATTTGGAAAACAACGTATGCAGGAAACGAAATTCGCGTTGAAAACACTTGGTTTCACGGAGAGCGTCTGTATGTTAATGATGAGCTTCAAGACCAACAAAGCAACTTGTTCAACGCTTCATTAAAGGGACATCTTTTTGATGGAGAAACGAAAAAAAACATCAAAGCAAACATTTTTTCTTATTTTATTCGGATAAGATGCAAACTTTTTGTTGATGACAAAATTGTAGAATTGACCCAAGTGAAGTAAAAAAGAGGCTGTTTAAAAGCCTCTTTTTTTGTACCCTGCTATATTTACAAAAAAACATACAGAATGATCTGTTTTTGAAAATAATTATTACCTTTGCCCCTATGAAAAAGAAAGCAGCAAAGCAACTGTTTCAAAAGCAAGGATTTAATTCAACAGGGATTAACCAAATTATCAAAGAATCAGGGGTAGCCAAAGCAAGTTTCTACGACCATTTCCCATCAAAAAATGATTTAGCATAGAACAATATGATGAATACCATTTTCAATGAATCAGACCGCGAACATCTTATCAATCGAATTAGCTTACTTACAGAAAACAACCAACGACAGTGGGGCAAAATGTCTGTTTATCAAATGTTGGAGCATTTAATAATTTGGAATGAGGATATCTTAGGAATGACAAAAGTTATTCATAAACAGAGTTTTATAGGTAAAATTTTTGGAAAAATAGCCTTAAAAAGAACCATCGGAGATAAACCTCTTGATAAAAATATCCCCACATCGGATTTTCACCGTCCGAAAGGAAATTCAAAAGATATGGATAATTTAAAAATCACCTGCCAGCAATTGATTGCATCGTATGAAAATTTTTCAAATTATGATTATATCCACGATTTTTTTGGCAAAATGAAACCCGAGCATCTCGGAATTTTGGTTTACAAACACCACGACCACCATTTAAGGCAGTTTGGCTTGTGAAACTCTCCATTTCAGTAAAAAAATAACCTTCAAAAGCCACCCAGCTGGTGTGTTCATCGCCGTTTTTATCAAAGTAGAAAATCCGCAAAGCACCCTGATTCACAAAGTAATAATGTTTACACACGCTTCCCATTGGCAAAAGCATCTGGTCTTTCCTTAGCGATTTTGATGTAAAAAAATCTTCCAAATCTGATGTTTTTATCGAACTATCCGAAATGGTTGTTTGTATATAATTGACTAATTTTTCCACCTATATAAATATATGATTTTCAGCAAATATATGGATTTTTACAGATTGCGTATGTTAGTCGGTTTTATTTTTATAAAGTCTTTTTATTCATAAATGGCGGATAATAGTATATTTTTAACAAAAAAGCTGCCCTTTTCGGACAGCTTCTCCTTATTTATCACAACAGATATTGTTTATTGTTTCACAATCTTATAGGCAGATTTTTGTCCATCTGTTGTCTGAACTTGTAAAACATAGATTCCTTTAGGCAAATGTGCTATATTGATGTTGGTATGCTTGTCAGACAACACTTGTTTGCCCAAAACATCGTACAAAGCTACCTTGTCCACCGCAACTTCTGAAACTACATTTAAAACAGCTGTTGCTGGATTTGGGTAAACCTGAATCGAAGTTTGCTCAAAAGACGAAGTATGTAATGTAACTTCGTCCCATTTCAGATTATCCAGCACAATAGCCTTATGTGGTTGCGTTCCGAAATTAAACTTAATAGCTACATATTTATGCCCTTGAGGAAAAGTAATTGCGTTTGTGCTGAACGTACCTGTTTGATTGGCTTCAAAAGAATCGCCTGTAGACACAAATGTACTAAAGTCGTTGTTGTCCGAAAGCGTACCCACTTCGATAGTTTCAGTACCTGTAATAGAAGCTGGACTACCTGCAAGGGCTATTTCTATATCAAAATACAAACCATGTGTTCCTGCTGTTGTGGTTAATTCTGGCGATACAATAATAATGTCGTCCGAAATGCCAGAGCCTTTATATATCTGTAACACATTGTCATCTAAAGGAATAGAACCGTTACTTCCGACTGCATTTGTAATAGAAACAGTCGGAAAACTTGTATAATTGGCATTCCAACACATCGCTCCAAAAAAATCTGTTGTAGTAATATCCTCAAAATCAGCTACAAATTCTACCACAGCATTGCAAGTAGGAGTTTGCCCTTCCAATATGGTAAGCGTGTAATCTTCCACCTGACCATAATCACCTACCACCCCACAAGGCAAAACACTCGCCTCTGTATAATTTTTAATGATACGCATACGTGTATTCCCCAGCAAAGCGGTGTGGGGAACTGTAATTTGACTCACCGATTCTACATTGTCAATTCCAGTTGAGTTGGCTATAGTTGGTATATCGGTGTACAATTCGCCTCCATTCGGAGAAGCATCGAATTGACCATCTTGATTCCAGTCGATAAATACTGAAAAATAATTGGTATTATTCCCTACCGTATTTCCTTTCAGTTTCAGCTCATACGTTTGTCCTCTGTACAAATCTGTTCCTATTGCGGTATAATCTTCGTAATGAGGCAACAATGCTTCCCACTCATTCGATGTGGTGTTCAATATGGTATTAAAGGCTACATAAGTGATTGGCTCACTACCTGCATCTGGATACAGATAACTCGTCTGACAATATTCCACGTCCATATCCGATTTCATAGAACTTACAAATTCTTGATAATTAGAACTTTCTCCAAGAAAGGCTTTGTTTGAAGTTTGTGCCGACACAGGCACTAGAGCAACTGACAATAAAGCAATTACCGATTTAAAGTATTTATTTTTCATGATATAAAAAATTATAAATTTAATTCCTCTTTTTCAGAATGCAAACATACATTAATTTAGAGTAAATAAAAATAATTAATTATGAAAAATAATTTTCCTCTATAACGATTTGCTTATTGAACTCTAAAGCACGTCAAAGAACAACTTATAGCTCTTTAATATCAATTACTACTTTTTAGGATAAGATGCGATGCGTTATTTTATTAAGAATGAGGACATTTTGACAAAACACAACCTTTAAAACGGTTGTAAATTTTGCCCTTTTAAGCAAAAAATGTAATTAGCTGAATGTTGATTTTCCTTGAAAATATAGGGCTATATTCTATATATCAAACTAATTTGACACAAATAAAAAAGGAAAGCCATTGACTTTCCCTTTTCAGCATTAACATTTAAAACATTATAACTATGAAAACTTATCTTTTGCTTATTTCTACAAATTCTCTGTGTTTGTAACCAGTATAGATTTGTCTTGGTCTTCCGATAGGTTCTTTGTTTTCTCTCATTTCTTTCCACTGAGCTATCCAACCTGGCAGTCTTCCGATAGCAAACAATACCGTAAACATATCGGTCGGAATTCCTAATGCTCGATAAATAATTCCTGAATAGAAATCTACATTCGGATATAGGTTTCTTGACTTAAAGTATTCGTCTTCAAGGGCTACTTTTTCCAATCTTTTTGCTATATCGAGTATCGGATCTTGGATTCCCAATTCGTTTAGCACCTCATCAGCAGCTCTTTTGATAATTGTGGCTCTAGGGTCAAAATTTTTATACACTCTATGACCGAAGCCCATCAGACGGAACGGATCGTTTTTGTCTTTAGCTTTTTCCAAGAATTTATCTGCTCCTCCTCCATCGGCTTGGATAGCCTCTAACATTTCCAACACAGCCTGATTCGCCCCTCCGTGAAGTGGTCCCCACAATGCTGACACTCCTGCTGATATAGAGGCAAAAAGCCCTGCGTGTGATGACCCTACTATACGCACTGTCGAAGCTGAACAATTTTGTTCATGATCAGCATGTAGTATAAATAATTTGTTTAAAGCCTTTACTACCTTCTGATTTATCTTATATTCCTCTGTAGGCAATTTGAACATCAAATGTAGGAAGTTTTCTACATATCCGAGCGAATTATCGTAATAATTCAAAGGAAGTCCTTCTCTTTTGCGGTATGTCCAAGTAGCAATTACCAAAAACTTCGCTAAAGTTTTGCAAATGGCTTGGTACAATTCTTCTTTATTTTCAACATTCACCACCTTTGGGTTAAATGCCGTTAAGGCACTCATCAACGATGCTAATATTCCCATCGGATGGGCTGTTTTAGGAAAGCCATCTATCACGTTTTTCATATCCTCATGCACCAAGGTATAACGTCTGATGTCGCTTTCAAACTTATTCAATTCTGTTTGAGTAGGAAGCTCTCCGAATATCAACAGATAACAAACCTCCAAAAAGGTTGCTCGTTCTGCCAAGTCTTCTATAGAATATCCTCTGTGACGAAGTATCCCTTGTTCTCCATCTAGGTAGGTGATGGCACTCTTGCAAGACCCCGTATTTTTGTACCCCGAATCAAGCGTAATAGCTCCTGTCAAGGCTCTAAGCTTCTCTATATCAATACCTATTTCGTTCTCTGTACCTTCTATCAACGGAAACTCATAACGCTTTCCGTCTAATTCTAAAATCGCTATATTTGACATTTTCTAAATAAGATTTTTAAGTAGTTTATCTTTAAAATATTGCGAATATATGAAAAAAAACAGTACCAACAATACTTTTAGCCATATTTTTTATTTTTGTGTGCAAGTATTTCCATTTTTCTACAATTATTTTACACTTATTACGCTTATTTTTTTATCTTTGGTTTATGAAATCACTATGGCAAATTCTTCGGTTTTTACTCCTACCTTTTGGTCTGATTTACTGGACTATAACCCTGTTTAGGAATTTTTTGTACGACAATAATATTCTTAAAAGCTACAAACCCAACGTACCAACTTTTGTAGTTGGCAACTTGAGTGTGGGTGGCACAGGCAAAACGCCCATGACAGAATATCTGATTCGATTGCTCAGTTCGGACTACAAAACAGCTACGCTTAGCCGAGGATACAAACGTCAAACCAAAGGATTTCAGTTGGCAAACAAACAATCATCGTATACCGACCTTGGTGATGAGCCTTTTCAATTTTTTACAAAATTCCCTCAATGTTATGTGGCGGTTGATGCCAATCGTGTACGCGGAATCCAAAAACTTGGTTCTTTGGTCAATGACATTCAACTATTCTTACTTGACGATGCTTTCCAGCATCGAAAAATCAAGGGGTGGTACAATATACTCCTGACCTCGTACAGCCAACTATATACCGATGATTTTATCCTACCCGTTGGAAATCTGAGAGAAAATACATCTGGAGCTAACAGAGCTAACGCCATTATTATTACCAAATGTCCGCAAGACATCACCGATAGGCAAATGCAGGTTATTCGGCAAAAAATAAACCCTACAGCCCAACAATATGTATTTTTCACTACAATAAAATACGATTCGTATGTTTATTCCAAAAAACAACATTTGCTTCTGGACTCGCTCTCGAACACACCCAAATTGCTCTTGGCTGGTATAGCCAATCCAAAACCTTTTTTTGATTATCTTTGGGCAGAAGGCGACATCACGCTTAGTTATCCTGACCACCACCATTTCACCGATAAAGACATTACCAATATCAAACATCAATCCGAAGGAAGAATGATTATTACCACCGAAAAAGACTATGTAAGGCTTTGCCATATATTCGATGCAGACAATCTGTTCTACTTACCAATAGAAATTTCTTTTGTTAAAGATGAAGACATTTTTAAATCGCAAATATTGTCTCAAATCGAACACGCACATACAACAAGATGAAAAAATATTTTTAGGTATTACTCTGATTTAACATCCGCTCTATCACCGTTTTCTCGCGTAAAGGCAAATCTGGAAGAATTTGCTCCTTGAGTATTTTTTGGTAGGATTCTTGAGTTATGATTTCTTGTAGGGCTTCTCTACAATATTTTGCGTAAGTCCACCTATGGTGTGCCACTCCGTAAGCCAAACTTCGGATTACATCTTGATTTACAATTTTCAGATACAACAGTGATTCTAGGGCATTCTGCCTGACTGAAGCATCGTAATTTGTGCCTGTAAGCCTCAAAAGCCGTCTGTAGCTATTCTGTTGTTCCTCTTGATTACTTGTTGTAAGTATGTTCAATGCACTGTGCAACACCTCAAGATTTTTCCCTTCAAAACCTACCCAATGTTTGGATTTTTCGAGATATTTCGGGCGGTGTTCTGGAAAGTTTTCCCATAGTTTGAACAAAGCTACCTCTTTAGTTATATACGAATTATCATCGAGCAAGGCTTCAAAATCTGATCTAAATTCTTCAGGAATGTCAGCTATTACGATAGCTACGGTTTGTCTTAATTTCAAGTCAGCCGACGATAATGCAATTTGTAAAAAATCCTTGCGTTCGTTGAACGATAATTTTTGCAAATCGTACAAAAGAAACTCCTTTATGATGTATGGTGTTTTTTTGTTCTTCAGCAGCCGAATTACCTTTTTTTTATCCTTTATATAATGAGGTGGATGGCTTGTCAGTTGTATGTATTGGTTTAAAGTTTTGTTTTTTTGGAGCAATCTTTCTACTTCTGCTTTTGGGTAGATGTGCGTTTCTAACCATTTTGCCCTGAAGGCTTGGACATCGAAATCGCTTACCTTTTGGACTTCTTCCAAAAATTGTTCGGTATCAGCAACGCTATAAGCGTATTTGTGTAAATAATTTTGTACTGCCTTTCGAAAATTATCTTTCCCTATCTGCTCTCTGATGGTATGCAATGCCCATGCTCCTTTTTGGTAAAATGATAAGGTACTGGCTTTGGGGTGCATAATTGGTATGGTATCGGTAAGGGCAGCTTTTTCTATTTTTTGAGCATCTTGATACATTTTCCAATAGAAATAATCTTCGCCAAATAATTCCTTTTCCGCCAATAGAGCATAATACGTGGCAAACCCTTCTTGAAGCCAATGGTGTTCTGAACTTTTGGCTGTAACCAGATTGCCAAACCACTGATGAGCCAGTTCGTGAGCATTGACATTGATATAATTTCGGTCGTTATACCCCACAGAATCAACAACATATTCTTGCGAAAAAATGGTTGCTGTGGTGTTTTCCATTCCTCCATAAATAAAATCCCAAACAGGCACTTGCTTATATATTCCCCACGGATATTCTACTCCTATTTCGGTTTCCAAAAAATCAAAAATATCCTTGCTATGCCTGTATGTTGGTTCGGACAAATGCTTGTCGTTATTATGAATATAAAGTTGATTTTCTACACCTTTGTCAGATACAAACACTTCTTTTTCGAACCTACCTATAGCCAACATTAACAGATAGCTACTCATAGGCTTCTGCATCTTGTAACTCCAGTGGATATTATCGTCTACTGTTTGTTTATGCTCAAGTACGCCATTGCTTATTACGGTATAATCCTTGTGGAAACTAACCGCTATATTAAAAATCAATTTTTCCTCTACATTATCAAAACTCGGAAACCAATGACTAGTGTATTTACCCTGCCCTTGACTCCATATTTGCATATCTTGGTAATGATTTCTTCCTATAAAATACAAAGCCTGTGTCGGAAATGCCTCGTACCAAAACGACAAGGTATTTTCGCCTAATGAAAACCCTTCAAAAAGCAGTAATTGAGTTTCCGAGACCTTATATTCTACCTTTTTATCATTAATACGCACCTTATCAAACACCATTTTCTGAGCATCAATCCGAATGGTGTCAATAGGACTATTTACCCAAAAGGTATATTGCACCTGGCCATATACGTTCTTTTTTACAGGATTGAGTTCCAGATGAGCATCAACTTGCCTAAAATCGATGTTCGGATATTGTTGAGCCGAAGTAATTATACTACACAACAAAAAGAATAATATTGCAATTATCTGAACCACAATTTACTGACTAATTTCTCTAACAATTAATTCCGCTGTTTTTTTACTAGCTCCCACACCTCCGAGTTTTTGTTCCAAAATTTCGTATTCTTCCAATATACGCGTTCGGTCTTTTCCTGCAATTATTTTCTGAAGCTCTTCTTTAAGCCTTTGCGTATTGAGTTGATCTTGTATCAGTTCCACCACGACTTCTTTATCCATTATCAAGTTTACAAGCGAAATATACTTGAGTGTAATAATTCTTTTGGCTATCTGATACGACAGCCAATTTCCTTTATAACAGACTACTTCTGGCACTTTAAACAGGGCTGTTTCGAGCGTAGCTGTACCCGAAGTTACTAAGGCTGCGTGTGCATGAGTGAGCAAATCATAAGTCTGATTAGTTATCAGATACGCCCCACTACCGCTAATATACGGCTGATAAACAGAAGCATCTTGACTTGGGGCTCCTGCTATAACAAACTGATAATCTGTGAAATACTTTTTAACAGAAAGCATCACCTTTAGCATTTTTTGGATTTCCTGTTTTCTGCTACCAGGCAATAGGGCTATTATGGGTTTGTCTTCAAGTTTGTACTTATCTATAAATTCTTGTCTGCTTATCGGAGTTCTATTGTCAATAGCATCTATGAGCGGATGTCCCACAAATTCTACGGCGTAATTGTGTTTTTGCTGATAAAAATCTTTCTCAAAAGGCAAAATCACATACATTTTATCTACATCTCTACGTATCTGACGTATTCTACCCTCTTTCCAAGCCCATATTTGCGGTGATATATAATAATGTGTAGGAATCTTTTGCTGTTTTGCCCATTGGGCTATCCGCATATTAAACCCTGGATAATCGATGAATATCAACACGTCTGGAGCAAATTGTTGAATATCCTCCTTACAAAATTTAATATTTTTGAGTATGGTTCGTAAATTAAGCAAGACTTCTACAAACCCCATAAAAGCCAAATCACGATAATGCTTAACCAGTTCGACTCCTTGACTCTGCATTAAATCTCCTCCCCAGCAACGAATCTGAGCGTTTGGGTCTTCTTGTTTGATGGCTTTTATTAGGTTTGAGCCGTGTAAATCGCCAGAGGCTTCTCCTGCTATGATGTAATACTTCATAATTGGCTGTAGTACGCTAAAGTTAAATACAAATATATAAAAAACATCTCAATTTAACAGAAATGTTTGTGTTTTAAAGAACACATCTTTATTTCACTTAACAACCACAATCGACAAAATTCCAACAGACTACCTTAATAACGTTACTTCTGATTGTATATACAAAACTATTTTACCTTCTGCAATTCGCTGTACAATTGGTCGAGAAAACCTTGTTGCTGGGGGTCGTCTTTAAAATAACGCTGATACAAAACACTACAACTATTAACATTGGCGATATTTTCCTTGTTAAAACTCCAATCGCTCGTATTTTTTATAGAAATACCCAATTCGTCAGAGCAACTTTTCCATAATTCGGAAAATTTCGTCTTTTTAGTTTCGTCTTGTAAGGAAAAATTGGCGTGTACCGTATAGCCCCTCATTTCGGAATTGAAGAACTTCTTTATCATCGTTACAGGCACACCGCCCCATTCCAAATAAGTTCCTTCGGGATAAATAATCGTGGTTAATCTGCTTTCACTCAACGCCTTATCCTGCCTTCCTCTTTTTAAAAAATGTTCGTCGTAAACCAACATCGCTCCTTTGGGAACTTGGATATTCTTGATTTTAAGAGGCTTATCCGTAACGTAAAACGGATAGTCAGGAGACGAATTATTCCCCGTAGGATTCATATTTCCGATGCAACCCTTAAATAGAATTGCGGATAGAATCATTTTTGTAATGAAACCTATTTTATTGATAACCAAAACGAGTTTGCTATTCTTAACTTCCTTCATAAACCATTCTAATTCTGATGATTACACAGATTATTTATCCAACGACAGATTCTTAATTTCGCCATTAGGCGTTATCAACATATATTTTGAGGTGTTTTGGCAATCTGCGGTAAGTCGAACCTGGTAAACTATCTGAATTATAGGCTCAAAAACAAGCGGATTTATCACAAAATCAAAATCTTTATCCGTTATGGATTGGTAATATAAGGTTGTAGCCTTGTCCGCTTGGTTGATGTTGCCCGATTTATTCAACTTCAAAGACGAACTGTTAAAGGCTTGGTACGAATCGTACCTCTGTGTAGGATACATCACTTTATGCCCTTCAACCATACATTTTTCGATATTTCCCAACGATTTCCCCATTATGGTTTCATAACTTTTTATCTTGTCCTGTAACATTTGTTTTGCCTTGTTGGTCAATTCTTTTTTGATGTTGTCCAGATTGTTAGCGAAATAATCCACCTTTACCAAATCGTAAATTTCTTCTTTGGATAAGATATTGATGAACTCATCTAATTGATTATAAGTATTGTACTTTATGTGGATATTTTTCTTCAACTCAAAACCTTTCGGAACTTCGTTATAGTTTTTTTTACTAAAAATCTTTTTTTCAATTTCATACTCATAAATAGGCACGAAAGAAATCATATCTACGTAAGTTTCAACCTCTTTTAGTGTTTTGATTTGGTTTACGGCTTGAAAAATTCTTTCGTTAATAAGACGATTAACTTCTTCGGCTGTTTTGCCCGTCTGGGTAACGCTAAAAACGGCAACATACGTGTCTGCTTTCACATTTGCCAATCCTTTTACGCTGATTTTGATATTCGATTCGGACGGAAAATAGATGTTTTCGGAAACTTTTTCCGAATTCTGGTAATTGATATTTCCAGAAACTTGTCCGAAGGAAAATTGAGAAATTGCCAACGTTAAGGCGGTAATCATTATTCTTTTCATCGTAAAATTGTTAAAAGTTGTTTTTCAGACAAGATTATTGGTACAAGAAAGTTCCGTACTCACTTTTGATGGTAAGTTTTTTCGCATCGGATTTTTCAACCCTACCAACAATTTGAGCTGGAATGCCGAAACTTTCGGAAATAGCGATAATATCTTTGGCAATACCTTGATTTACATACAATTCCATACGATGTCCGCAGTTGAACACTTGGTACATTTCTTTCCAATCGGTTTTTGATTCTTGCTGAATCAGCTTGAAAAGAGGCGGTACTTCAAAAAGATTATCTTTTATAATATGCAAATTATCAATAAAATGCAAGATTTTGGTCTGAGCTCCACCGCTACAATGCACCATTCCGTGTATATCTTGAGGCGTATATTTTTGCAGAATAGCCTTTACCACAGGGGCATAGGTTCGTGTAGGCGAAAGCACTAATTTTCCAGCATCCAAAGGAGTGTCAGCCACAGCATCAGTGAGTTTTTTGGTTCCGCTATACACCAAATCAAAAGGTACGGCAGGGTCAAAACTTTCAGGATATTTTTCGGCTAAATATTTGGCAAAAACATCGTGTCGAGCCGAAGTAAGCCCATTGCTTCCCATACCGCCATTGTACTGCGTTTCGTAAATAGCCTGTCCGAAAGAGGCCAATCCTACAATTACATCTCCTTCCTGAATATTAGCATTATCAATCACTTGCGAACGCTTCATTCGTGCCACTACGGTAGAATCGACAATAATGGTACGTACTACATCGCCCACATCGGCAGTTTCGCCTCCTGTGGTATGAATCGTTACACCGAAAGATTGCAACTCGGCAATGAGTTCTTCCGTGCCATTAATAATAGCCGAAATCACTTCGCCAGGAACTAAATTTTTGTTTCGTCCGATAGTTGAAGAAAGCATAATATTATCAACAGCCCCCACGCAGAGCAAGTCATCAACATTCATAATCAGTGCATCTTGAGCGATGCCTTTCCAAACGGACAAATCGCCCGTTTCTTTCCAATACATATACGCCAAAGCCGACTTTGTTCCTGCTCCATCGGCGTGCATTACAAGGCAGTAATCGTTATCGTTGGTTAAATAATCAGGAACAATTTTGCAAAAAGCCTTCGGAAATAATCCTTTGTCTATATTTTTAATAGCATTGTGTACGTCTTCTTTTGCGGCCGAAACGCCTCTTTGATTATAACGATTGTCCATTGTGTATAGAATGAATATATTATAGGCAAAAATACTACATTTTATCTATTATTTTGCTTATAAATACCTTTTAGTTTTTATTTTTGTGGTTTATTTGGCAATTTTTCCGATGAAAAAAATAGAAAGCGTTAATAATCAGCATATTAAAAACTTAACCTTATTACAATCTAAATCGAAACTTCGCAAAAAGCAAGAAAGATTCCTGATTGAGGGGCTTCGAGAAATTATTTTAGCCAAAAAGGGCGGTTATGTTTTTGACGAAATCTTATTCTGCTCCGAAATAATTTCTATAGATTTATTAACCAACAAATTAGGGTTCGACTACCCTTATACAGAGGTCAGCTTTGATGTCTATCACAAATTAGCCTATCGTGATTCGACCGAAGGCGTATTGGCTCTTACTCAAAGTAAAGCATTTACATTTGACAAGCTGAATCTGCCTTCAAATCCGCTTATACTGGTAGCCGAAGCCATCGAAAAACCTGGTAACATTGGAGCTATACTGCGTACTGCCGATGCTGCTCAAGTAGATGCTGTATTTATAGCCAACCCCAAAACAGACCTTTACAACCCTAATATTATCCGAGCTTCGGTGGGTTGTGTGTTTACCAATACCATTATTTGTGCTACAAGCAGTCAAATTATTCAATATCTTCAACAAAACAACATCGACATCTACAGTGCTACGCTTCAGGACTCTAAACCCTACACCGACACAGACTACACTCAAGGCACTGCCATAGTTGTAGGCTCTGAAGATGTTGGTGTTTCGGAAGAATTTAGACAAAACTCCAAATACAATATCCGTATACCAATGGGAGGAATTATCGACTCAATGAATGTATCGGTGGCCGCCGCCATCTTAATATTTGAAGCCAAAAGACAAAGAGGGTTTCTTTAATCCTTTTTGATAGGAGTCTCTATTTTTTCAAGGGCTTTTTTTACAATTTTCTGTTCGGACGGAAACCATCCTTGCAAGATAATCAACACCCCAAACACTATTAATAATATACTGGTTAGCTTTTTTACTTTGGCTATGTTAGCAAAAGACAATTTGTTTCGCAATTGCTTGGCTAATAGTATTTTAAATATATCAATAACAAAATAAGTAATCAATATACTAGCAAAAAAAACTACTATTCTATAAGCATTCATATCCAGCGAAGGAGCGATGGTAATTAAGATCATCAGCCAAAATCCCAACACTCCTATATTGATGAAATTCAGTAAAAAACCCTTTCCTAAAAGCCCTAAATAATTTCGCTTTTCGATGGCTCTGAGCGTATCTTGTTTGGACTGTAACCTGCGTATCTTAACAAACGACACCAATCCGTATACAATCATAACCACACCGCCCACTACAAACAAAAAAGGCTCATCTTTAATACTTTCTAATATCCTATAACTAGTAAAATATGCAATCGATATAAATAATACATCGGCCAAAATCACACCCAAATTAAACATCAGTGCTGCCCTGAATCCTTTGGTAGCACTCGTTTCTAACAAAACAAAAAAAACTGGCCCTATCAAAAAACTTAACAAAACTCCTAATGGTATGGCCGTTAATATATCTGAATACATTCCTTTCCTAATTAACTAACAATGCTTAATATAGATTGTCAAGACAAGATACAAAGGTAATTAATTCTTTGTCTTTTTCATAGTAGTTTTATAAACTACAAATCTACACTTTTTCTCCTTTCTCCCTCACCCCTGCCATTAGTATGGGGCACAGGGGCTGTAAGGATTCTTTGAGTTTTTCGTTGAGCTTCTTGCGGGTTTCCAAAGTGCGATATATCGTTACGATGGCTTGTTGTTTTTCTATATCGGGTATGGGCAACATTAATTCACTTAATTCGTCAAATGAAAAGATGTCTCTTGTTGTCCCCCAAGAAATATAACCTGCATATCTTTGAGTTTCTTTTCTTGATAAAAATAACATTAAAAATTCGGATAATAAAACTTCATTATTCTTTATTTTAAACACTTCATATGAAGATGAAATTACACAATCTTCTCCTCGCCTTAATGCTATTGGTAATTTTGTTCCCTCACTTTTCATCACTTTGTTATACGCAAATTCTCCTTTTTTAACAATTTTTCCATTTGCTATATTTTCAGCAATTCGTTTAGGCGTTATAAATTCTAAATCAACACTAACTCCTTGTGCTAATTTTACTTTCAAATCCGAATTTCTATTATCCACCTGCTCTATATACTCTCCCAATCGTTTTTTGGGTTCGGTTTTGATGAGCGTTTCGATATAACTATCACAAATCAGCTGTAAATCTTCCAACGAATTTTGATACACCGCTTGGTTTTGCAACAAAGCCTTGTACAAAACTACAAATTTCTGTTGTTCCACCAACGGAATTATAGGTATTTGGATTTCTTTAAAACGGCTCCACTCCAAACCTCCTCTAACACTTGAATCACATAAATACCAAGAATATCTATCAAACTCTGGTCTTAGGAAATTTATCATCAAATATTCTGGTAGTATTTCTACTCCTTTTTTAATTTCAAAAACTTTATAAGCAGGTGAAACAAGTGCTGGATTTTCATCATTATACAATGCTATTGGCAACCTCTCATCTCTATCAACGTGCATAATATTTGTGGCAAACTGATTTTTAGAAATAACTTTATATTTAGTCAAATCTGTATTTGTAAGATTTGCCACAGAAGGCATAAACCTTTTAAAAATATTTACTCCTAAAACACAATTCAACTTCCCTGATTTATTTTTTAAATCAATATCTTGAATAATATTCCCCAGTTTATCCAATTTCATATCCTAATGATTTAAAGGCTTTTATCAATTCTTCTTGCGATTGTTTTTCTTCTTTGATAACGTTTTTGAATTTCTTTTGTATGCGTTGCATCTCTGCATCAAAGTCTATATTCAAATCGCGGTCTATAAATTCTACATATTTGCTGGGCATTAGGGCGTAATCATTGGCTCTTATATCCTCTATGGTAGCACTTTTGCAAAATTCGGGGATATTTATCCCCTCCCCAGCCCTCTCCGAAAGAGAGGGAGTTTGTTGTTGCCAATCGTGGTAGGTTTTGGCTATTTTCTCAATATCTTCGCTTATCAATTCAATATACGATTTTTCGTAAGGTGTTCCCCATTTTCTTAAATCCATAAACAGCACTTCGCCTGTGCGGTTACGGTAGCGTTTGGTGGCATCCTTAACCTCTACGGTGCGTTGGGTTTTGTTTCGGTTAAGTATCCAAAGCGTTACGGAAATATCGGTAGAATAAAACATATTTCTGGGCAAAACCACAATGGCTTCTACCAAGTCGTTTTCTATGATTTGCTTTCGGATTTTGTATTCTTCGCCACCGCCCGAGAGTGCTCCGTTTGCCAAGATAAACCCTGCTACGCCGTTTTGCGAGAGTTTGGCAATCATATTGAGAATCCACGCATAGTTGGCGTTGGATTTTGGTGGCACTTCGTATCCTGCCCATCGTGGGTCGTCGGTGAGTTCATTTTCGGCACGCCAATCTTTGAGGTTAAAGGGCGGATTTGCCATTATATAGTCGGCTTTGAGGTCTTTGTGCTGGTCATCGGCAAAGGTGTCGGCGGCTTTGCTACCGA
>JAUMYH010000055.1 GCA_030528745.1 Bacteroidota bacterium | reverse complement strand
CTCCATTGCATAACGTTTCTTTTCAGCAATGAAGCTAATTAAATCTAACTTTTTTTGTGCGTCTTTAAATAACTCATACCATTGATTGATTTCTTTTGGTGTAAATTTGTATTCATCTTTCAAATATTTTAATGTATGACTTTCCAAAATCCAGCTGGGGGATAATTGTTTTTCCAAATTGTGTTGTTCTAGTTCAGGGTCTCTGTTAGCGGGAATTTGTACGGGATTAAATGTAATGGAATGATATTTGCGTCCTTGTTTGTTTATTTTGTACTCGAAAGAATATGGGCTGTGCTCGTCTAATTCTCGTTTAGCAGGTCCAATAACAAATCGAATAAAGTCATTAATTTGCTTGTATTTTTTAGTTATTTGAAACATTTCTCTTAATTCTTCAATGGAAAAACACAAAGGTTTGTTTTGACCACTGAGAATTTCATAAAATCGCATTGCATATACGCTACGAAATCCCATTGTGGTTTTAAGTTCAAACTTACGGTATCCTTTTGAAAAATTTAAAATACAATCCCAAATAACTGGATCAATACGAAGCGTAACAGATTGAGAACCTTTATGAAGAATAGGATTGATAATGATGGAAAAGCTAGCCCATATATTGTTATCTTCATAAACAATAGTTTTCTTTTGTAGTGATAAAAGAGCTTTTTTTATTTGTGAATGGTTTTTATCATCTTCACCTTTCAATAGTGGAGCTACATCCATCGTAATTTCTTTTAACCCAAATAAGTCGTGTTCTATTCGTCTACAATCTTTTGGGAATTTTAGCCCAAGAACCTCACACTGAGCATATTCAACAAGTTTGTATAATACTCGCTTTTCAAATACATTAAAATCATACCGTGCTGTTGTTAGTACGTATGATTGTAACACGTCTTTGTTTCTGATTTTAGATGTGTCAAATTTTGCTTCTGACACAGAAACACCGATACTTTTCATATACTCTTGTTTATCAAACATAAATCAGGTATTAAATCACTCGTATTTCATTTTAGGCAAAGATAAATAAAAAATACGAGTTATAAAAATAAAACTCGTATTTAAGTTGTGCAAGTATTAAAAAACTCGTATTTAAAAGTCATTTTAGTATTAAAAAACTCGTACTTGGTATTAAAAAACTCGTACTTAAAAAACATAAATCTTTGGAAGTCCCTTATTTTATTAGGGGTTTGAGAGGATCATAAAAATTTGATAAGTCATTAATAAGTTCTGATTTAAAAACAAGTCAGAGAATTTTAAAAAATTAAACATATGTGTAAGGTGAAAAAGAATAGAATTTTGAAAAATCAGAATCAGGAAGTTTATTCCTAACAACATTTTCTGTTTAACATAAATTAACTTAATTAATTAGATGTTTGTTAATTTTTGTATTAGAAAGCATAAAAACCCAAGAAAAACAATGTATAAATTTCATCGTGTTTTTCTTGGGTTTCTCTAACCGTAAGTTAATTACGTTTTATTCTAAGTGTTTCTGGTTAGGTGTTTTAAAATAGACGATTTCTATAACATTTTTAGTTTCATCTATATCGAAATAGACAAGAAACCTACCCTTTAAAATGGGACGTACGTATAATTTCAATTTTTTACTATATCTGCCAAAATAAATAGGACTTTGAGAAAGTTCGGCTTCCAATTTTTCAACAGCTTGTATGATTTTGAGAGAATAATCAAATGTTCCGTTATGTTCTTCCCAATATTCGATGCTTTTATGATAATCTTTTTGTGCTTCAATAGCCCATTTTATCTCCATATTTCTCCCTTGTTCGTTTTTGTAATTCTTTACTGTCGGTACTCATTCCTTTTTTAATTTGCGATCTTCCAAGTTCTATTTTTCCGATATCCTCAGAAGATAATTCGTGGAAAAAGTCATTGGTTTCTCTCTCATTAATTACTGTTGTTTTTACATTGAATTTTTCAAAAAGAGATTGAAAAATAACAAAATCATTGGCATTAAATGTTGCTTGTACTGTAATTGTATTCATAATTTTTTTTGCAAAGATAGTGTTTATTTTTATCATTATAATAATTAGATTTATGATAATAACCTTACAAATATAATCAAATATATAAAAAATAAATTATATATATTTTAATATATCTACAAGCTATTCAGCTTGTATTTTTTATACAAATAGCTTGCCTTGTATTCTATAAAATTAAGGATATCAATAAAAAAATAACTTGTTGAATATTCTGACATCCTCTCCATATTTTCTTTCTTAGCAAGAGAATAGCACACATCATCATATAACTGTGGGGTATTATCATCATAACTGCCAAAAATAACAAAGGTAAGTTCTTTTGATGAAATAGCCCTATCTCCCCAACGCCGTCCAGCTCGTTTTATAAAATCTTTAAATGTTGTATCTTCTGCTTGATAATAGTTCTTTGATACTTCTAACTCTTCTATCATTTCAAGTAAAATCATACGCAAAAAATCTTTTCGTTGCATATAATAGACATTCCCTGTTTTCAAAATAAAAGTATTTAAAGCTGTCTTAAATCTTTCTGCGTTCTCTTTAGACAAACTTATTCTAATATTTTGTTTTTTACTTTTTACGGGTTGTTCATTCAACTTCGTTGCAATTACATCAAAATTTTCAGGTATGAATTCTCCTCTTTCTATTTTTTTAACCTTTGCCATTTTCTATTTTTTCTAGAATTTCTGTTACCAATTTTTTAAAATCATCTGAAGCTCTGCATTTGTCATTGTACTCAAAAATAGTCATTCCTTCGAGAGCAGCTTCTACCACCTTAACATCTTTCCGAATATATGTCGTAAAAACGTAGTTAGGGTTATCCTCTTTTAGTTTGTTATAGCACATCGAAAATACATTTGTATTGTCATTTGCGTTTGAAAAATAAACTCCTAATAGTTTCAAATTGGTATTATATTGTTTCAAGTCTAGCATCCTTTTTGAAAACGGAAATACATTTTTGATAGAGTATAAATCGGATTGTATCGGAATAATTACATAATCAACTGCACAAATTGCCAACTCTGCTGATGTAACAAAATGGGGATTGATACCTGTAGGAGGGGCATCTATCAGAATAAAATCGTATTGCTTATCCAGATTAGATTTTTCAAGTGCCTTTTGTAGAGCCTGTCGGTTGTACCTATCTGCGTACAATTCAGGAGAACCTGCCAGTATATGGAATTTTTCCGCAATACTTGATAGACGTACATTTTTCCCTTCACTATCTAAAAAATCTTTGATAGTATAATTAATATTTTTGACTCCAATACCACTTGTTAAATCACATTGATTATCGGCATCAACAAGGAGAACTTTATAACCCCTGTTGTGAAGTTCTGCCCCTATATGAATAGTGTTTGTGGTTTTTCCAACGCCACCTTTGTGATTGATATTTACGATTTTCATACATTCTTTTATTGAGTGCAAAGATAATTTTTTTTATAATATATAAAATAATCATTTTTTATATTTGAATATTTTTTACTAAAAATTAATGAATTGAATCAAGTAAAACATTATTTTTTAATCAAATATAATGTTTTATTTTTTTATATATTTGATAAAATGATATAGGATTTTAGAAGAAGGTTTTTTAATTGATAACACTAGTTACATAAATAGCTGTTGTGTCTATCTTTTGATATGTGGAATCATCGACACATTTTTTATAGTTATAACGACCCTAAATACAACTGGCTGCCTCCGATAGTAGTGGAATTATAATGAAATCGTTCTTGTGTTTTTTTAAGGTACTCTTTTTTCTTTTGTAAAAATAACTTTCTTCCCCACAAGATTATAATTTTGTGAGTCTATGTTGAAGATGAAATTTAGATAGCTTCCTTCATATTCATTGAGTATTATAGAATTATCCATGCTCATTTTATCCAAATTATCTAGTAACTCTTTGGGAATTTATGAAAAATCGCGGATTTGCAATTCGTACATTTATTTAAATTTCATATTACCATCATTAAAATCACATTTATATATAGGAAAAAATTAAACATAAAAATTGTATCCACATTATTATAAAAAACTTCTTCATTGTTACAATTTTTATAGAATTTGATATAAATACGGACTAGAATAAACACCTATTTACCTAATAAACAATTGTATATTTAGAAAATCCATCAAATATTTTTAGCCGTTCTTCATTGGTCTTTTCCAAAAAAGAAGGACAGATCATTTTATAAATATTGTCAGGTATTAATCTACATTTTTTTACAAAATCATCACTGCTATAATAAAAATTGCCTGACTTTTAGCAATATTATTTTGATAACAAACTCCAATTACCATTTAATGTTTTCTTTTTAACTTTTTAACGACTTCTTCTATTGGGATTGCAAATTTACTCCACATAGTAATAAAAGCGTCATAGCCACCACTTTCCATTTTTTGAGCAGTATCGAAAATGTACAAACTACTACCGCCAACGGTCGTACTGTTAGCTCGTGTCCAACTAAAATAATCTATTTTGTTCCTTGTGAAACCGACTTTTTTCCCAATAAAATTAAAATCTTGCGGGTCTATGTTGAAAATGAAATTTAAATAGTTTCCTTCATATTCATTCAGTATTATAGAATTATCCACGCCCATTTTATCCAAATTTTCCAATAAATCTTCGGGAATTTCTGAAAAACTACGCACTTGTAGTTCGTGTCTTTGTCTAAATACGCTCATATTATTGTCATTAGAATTGCATTTGTGAATGGGGGAACAACCGAATACTAACATTTCTAAACATATTATTATAAATAACTTCTTCATTATTATAATTTTTTATGGAATTTGATAAAGATACGGGCTTGAATAAATTCCTAACTGTCTGATAAGTAAATCAATGGTAAAATTATTATGAGTTTGATTTCTTTAGACATTTCTTCAAACATACTGTTTTTTATTTGCTTAACCCTAAACTCATACTATGGAGGAATCACCACCCTTCTTGATGCCCATAATCACCATTTTAAAACTAATTCTATTCGATTTTTCTTCGTATTTCTATCCAACCAATTTCTTCTTGACCTCTAAAAACCTTATAAACATTACCTAACCCTATACTTGTTTTCATAAAATCAAAAGCAAAAATAGAAATTTCTACATCAAAAGGTTTCTCATATTGAACAAAATTTTCATTCAACATTTTGTAAACAAATCCATATAGATTTTCTTCTATTTGTAAAAAAAGCCAGTTGACAACATCATCTTTTGGATTTGTTGTATTGGGTAAAAATATACTTTTTTTGATAAATAAAAGGGCTTCAAAATGGTATTTTCTATCTAATGATAGCATTATAATTTTAGTTTAGGTTTTATACGAGGTAACACTTCTTTTGGAAAATTATATGCTCCTATATCTACATTGGGATACCAATGGTGTTTTAAATTAAAAGGAGTTTTTATAGTTCCTTCTATAACTCTAAACCCGTTAGGGTAAAGCTTCTCTCCATACCACAGAGCGTCTTGTTTTGTTTTTGCAAAATATTTAGATTCAAGTCCACCCTCTTGTAAAGAAAAACTTTTTGTCTCTTTAATTAAAATAGCTTCTAAATCATCTACCGCTCTGAAAACTTTTGTCTCTCCCCAAGGGTTTAAACCATTATCTTTCGCATATTTGTAGCCTCCTATACTTCCTGTAATTAGCCCTAAGCCTCCTCCAAACAAAGCTCCTTGACCTCCTGCTGAAAGGGCTGCGTCCCAATCGCCTGTTTGAGCATATGCCATTCCTCCTGATATTATAAACCCAGAAGCCGCATTACTCACTCCGTCAGTAAGAGCCTGTTGTACAACGGGACTTGATGAGATTTTAGAAATATACCCAGAGGCATATTTACCTACAAAGTTAGATATTTGTCCTCCCAAATAGGAGGTTCCTACTCCAATTCCCGTAGAAATTAATGCGTCACCCCAATTAATGCCACTCCAACCTTTTTGTGAAATTTGTGAAGTCAAAGAATTTCCCAAACCTAACACAGCCCCTCCTGCTAGTGGTCCTGCATAAATGGTTGCTAATCCAGCTCCAGCTCCTGTAAAGAAATATCCCAGACCACTTCCTAAATCGGTAACGTTACCTTGTATAGCATTGACAACTAAATTAATTACTCCTCCTGCAACTGCGGATATTATGTCATCTATTAAAAACCATTCCCCACTTGGGTCAGTATATTTTAGAGGATTATTCAGTACATAGCCATATCTATTAAAATTCTGTGTGTTAAATGGGTCTTGTACATAGTTATCGGGTTGTAAAAATCGATGCAACACAGGGTCATACAAACGTCCATTCATATGAATTAATCCAACACTGTACAAGTGTTCGTGTCCCGTATAACCCCTATCCAATAACATTCCTTCAACAGGAAGCGTAGTTTCTCCTTTGGCGTTCCAATATTTGGTTAGTTGTCCCCACGCATCAAAATGACGTTTTTCAACAGGATTTCCATCTTCATCAGTAATTAAAGTAATACTTCCCAGATAATCCCGATGTAAGTATAAAATTTCGTGTTTTTCTCCTTCTATGCAAAACACCGCTGGAGCCGAGTAGGCATCCCCTCCCAAGTAAATATAAAGATTGGTTGTGTCTATAAGAAGGTCTTGTTTTACCTCAAAGATACCATCGTGGCTATAATATTTGCGGTAACGACGTTGCATTTTATCGGGATGCATACCTCCATAATAACTGGCTGCCCTTGAACCAAAGGCATCATATTGATAGCTAATAATATCCTTACTTTGAGGGCTATCAACCTTTATTTCTACAGGGCTTTTGAAGGCATTATAAGTTACTGTAGGAATTGCGTGTTGTGTGTAGTATGTATCTCCTGATTGATTGGTGTTTAAACGTGTTTGTTGATATCCATTCCCCTCGTATCGATACCTTCCTATTTGGTTATTTCGTTCAATTCGTCCTCGTATATCATACTCTTGAGTTTGTATTGGTTTTCCTGTTTCTGTCCAGGAAGTCAATCGTTCTAAATTATCATATCCAAAAGTTTCTTTATTCCCATTAAAACTATACGTGCGATGATTTAGTAACCCTCTCGTTGATTCGAAGTCGTACTGTTGCTCTTCAAAAGGGAAAGGAGAATCATTTCTCTGCACGGAACATCTTGAAGGGTAATGAGAATACTGGTATTGTTCTATTGTTTTTCCTCTGTAAATAGTAGTGGGACGTCCGTCAGGGGAAGACCTATCCAGTCTCCACAGATATTCTTCATCTCCATAATGCTTAATTCCTGTAAGAACTCCATTGCTGTACTCATAACGTATAAAAACTCCTGTGTGAATCTCAGGTACTTTAGATTCATAAGCATTCACAATTACACGTCCAAAATCATCATAAAGATAATGTCTGGAAAATGTTATTTTTCCATCTAACTTGCTTTCTTCTAGTAATTTTAACTGTTTGTTTTTATCATACGAGTAAGCATAACGTTCTTTATTCCCATCAGCATTTTGTAATTCAATGGCACTAAGTAATTTATCTCCGTCATACGTATAAATTGTACGCATATCTGTACCACTTCCTGTTATATGCTTTTGTTTGATACGGTCACTCCCCGTCTCATACGTATAATTAGTGGTGCCTTTGGGGGTCGTCTCACGGGTAATTCTATCCCAAGCATCATACGAATAAGTGTAATTACCTGCTGAAGGATCATTCAATGACGTTTTTCTTCCCCATCCATCTTGTGTAATACGTTGTACAGCACCCTGATAATCGGCTGTCTTCAAATTTCCATTTCCGAAGTAAGTATAATTAATTACTCCACCAGGATCTTGTTGTTTTACAATTTGTCCTGAAGCATTACGGGTAGTAATTATATTTTTTGAACCGTCGTTTACGGTGGTTGTAAGTCCATTATAGGTAATTTGCGTGACTTTCCCCGTGGTTTCTCTCATTCTTATCACTCGCCCATAACGATCATAATTAGTTTCTGTCCAACTTGGACCTCCCAAAATGTAAGGATCACTTTGCCCTGTTATTCTTTCTTGACCATCATATCTATACTCAACAATGATATCTTTGTAAAAAGGGTTACGTGTTTCACTTCGTTTTAGCAACCCTAACCAATTGTAAACTTCAACTGAATGGCTTCCGTCATCAGCCGAAGTAACTATACTATAATTTTCGTTAGTGGAATCATAATGTTTATACACCCTTTTTTTTCTAAAATCGGTAATTTCGGTCAATCGTCTCCAATAATCATAATTATATTCAGTGGTTTGTCCAAAATGATTTGTTTCTTGTAGTAAATTTCCATTCCTACTATCATATTGATATGAAGTTACCTGCCCTTCGAAGTTGGTGTGTTTTCTCAAAAATCGTTTTGACATATCGTACTCCATCAATTCGGAACGTGTTTCTCCACTTTCGGCTACAGTTTCTTTTCGGGTGATATTACCTACATCGTCATAAGTATAACGTTCTGTTTTGAAACCTGTATTGTGTCCCTTGATTTTTTTAGTAGTTACCAGATTATTCTGGTAAGTAAATTGTTCTTCGGTTGTAAAAGTATCGCCATCAATGGTACTGCTTGTCCGTTGTGAAGCCACCCTGCCCACCAAATACGGGTTTTGGTTGGTAGGGACGTAGCTAGTTTCCACCGTGTTTTGGGAAGTACTGGCGGTGGTTACTACTCGTGTAGGGTTCATATTGTTATCATAAGTAAAACTTTGTGAGGTGTTTACGCCACTTAGTTTGTCTTCGGTGTTTTTTTGGGTGAGCTTTAGCTTGAATATCTTGTCATTTCCTGTTAGGTTCTCATAAGTATATGACGTTTTTTGTAGATAATTACTGGGAGAACGCATCCCTTGGTTATATAACTCTTCAAGAGTAAATTCATCCGTAACGGCTCCCCTAAGTTGTGGATTCATACGAGTATGTACATAAAGCCCTTCTTCGTACTGTTTATCTTCAGAGTACCAATTGGTTTTTCCTATGGATTTGAACCCAAGAAAACCTAATCCTCCAAGATGTGAAACAGCTCCTGCATACTTAAACCGTTGCTCAGCTGACGGTATTCCTCCTCCACTACGCTTTATTTTGCTAACCACAGACACGGAAGGAACGTTCCCCAAATCTACATAAGGAAAATGCTCCCCATAACCTTTCTGGTACGTATCGGGAAAACCTTCCACCAAATCTAATCCATAAGAGAAGTTCTCAGACATTGCCTTATAAGTTACATTTTGGATAATGTCATTTTGAGATACAGTTCTAAGTAATACTTCTTCTTTGTTGTTTTTTTCTAGTCCAAAGGTTTCGACTTTATTTCCTGAAACCACTGAGATATCCATAAAAATATCTCTCTTGTCAGATGGTGAAAAAATCAAGTGGGGAAACCCGTTAGATGAAAGCCTTTTGTAATCTACTTTTTTAAATGTGGGTGTATTACCTCCTACATTCGTATATACAGTAAGGGAGCGATATTCTTCGCTTTTAAACCTATCGGGAGCTAAACTCGAATGAGATTCTATAATATCTGTTTTGCCATCTCCATTAATATCTATCGGATTTAAGGACCATATATGTTCAATATGGTAACGTGTATAACCAGAGAGCCACCCTCCTTTTTTATGCTTTTTAGGTTCTCGGTAGTATTCTCTGTATGTAAATTCGTAATCTCTTTCAAAAATATCAAACCCCTTTCCTGTATTGGTAAAAAGCACAAATCGATTACTGTTATTAGCAGTAGGAAATAAAAAGTCCATTTTCCCATCCCCGTTGTAATCTCCTACTATAGGTTTTTTTGAGGTTGTTATTTGGGAATGTGACCGTTTCCAAAGCAATCGCAAATATTCATCTTTTCCAAACTCATAAATATACACATTGCCATCTGTTATCTGTACAAGATTGGTCTTTCCATCACCCGTAACATCCAATGTATAAAATATATCACTACTGCTATATTTCTTTTGAAGAGTTCCTGCATATCTCGAAAAATCAGACCCTTTACGTCTATCTAAATCTATCCAATAAACTCTGTATCCTCCTGAATTAGTAATCGGACATTCACAATCTGTAAACTCCTCCGTTGAGTGGCTATTATGGGGCATATTAGGATTATACCCATTTCTATACCAACACTCTTGAACATATCGATCTTTCTCTATGGCCAATACATCTGTAAGTCCATCTCCATTAAAATCTCCTGAAAAAATTTTCACTTCGGCAAACTTCTCTTTACCATTAACCATATAACTATACTCCTCAGACGTTTTAGGTATCATATTTTTAGCCTCTTGACACCAATCCATATCCTTTTCATGGTAAGTTGGTAATTTCCATTCTTTTTCATATTGAGGATATACAGGAGCAGTAATTCCCTTTACATAGGTTTTAAATTTTATTTTGTCATTGTATTTATGAACAGAAACAAACCCTTGGTAATCTGGGTATACATTGTTGTTTTGCCCTATAAGTATTTGTGCAGGGAATATCTCTGAAAATTTTTCCAAGGTAATATCGAAGACAAAACTATTATTCGAATTGTTCCTAAAATTATCAAACAAATATATTTTTTTATAGGCATCACTTCCCTTAGTTGGGTAAAGGATAAAATCAGTTAGACGATCTCCATCTAAATCTAAAGTAGTTACACCACTATTATTTAAGGATATATTTCTAATAAAAGTGTGATTTTGATATTCACTCTTTTTATCCTTTAATTTTTCCTCATAGTCCCTATATGTAAAACGTATCGGAGCACGTTTACTAAATCTTATGGACTCCTGAACAGCCATTAATCTGTCATACCCCAAAGAATTTTGTTTTCCACCATATTCAAGGTTATAGGTTCTAAATTCTTGCCTTTTTGCCGACACCACGATACGTTCCAAAAGCAAATTATTTTCAAAGCGAATTCCCCCGACATACGCCACTTCGGGACGTGTTCTGTTTTTATAAACAAAAGTAACTTCATTATCTCCTACAGCACGTTGTTTTCCGTAGGTTATTCGCTCAATAACAATGGCATTTCCGGAACGACGGTAGTGATAGGTGATGCGAATGCCTTGTGGGTTCTCCCAATATGAAATAGCATAATCGGTATGAGAACGACTATCATCAGTTTGCCCATAGTAGGCTTTGGAACCATCAGGGTATAATACCTCAAAATAAAGAGGCCCGTGATCTGCTCCGTATGAAGAGACCCCTACGGATTTTATTTTTAAATGTGAAAAGACTTCGGTTTGGTAGGTAGCACCATCTTTTCCATAGGTTCCTGTTTTAAGCATAAGACGTTGTCCATCAATAGCAAAACGGTCTGTGGGTGTTAGATTTACCTCTGAAATGTATCCGTCGTGATACATTGTCGAACCTACACGGGTAATAGTAGATATTCCAGAAACATTCCATCCGTAGCCTGCCATTCCGTTGCCTGCTTGACTGTTGTAATTAATTGACAATGTGGGGGTAATTCCCTGTAATCCCGGAGGTACGGCAATGGGAATGCTATAAATGGCTGCCCCAGTTGACGACACGGACAGGCTTCCTGCTGTGGCTCCGTCAGCTGTACCTCCCGATGAGGGGCGGGCTGTACGTCCGTTGTTGCTTGATGTATTTTGTTCCAGTGAAACTATTGTAGGAGGCGTGGGCTTGCTTTCCGAGAAAGAAATTCGACGTATTTTTTCGGTTTTTAATCTTTCTTGTCCTACTGTGGTAGCTATTGAAGCGATAAATAATAAAAATAGGGCTATCCTTTTCATAAGTTCAAGTAGTTATTTTTTGATGATACGCACTGTTTTTTTGGTTCCGTCCGAAAATATTCCAACAAGGTAATATACTCCCTGTACATACGAACTCATATTAAGTTGCAATTGCTCGGCAGGCGAATATATAGAAGTATTATCGTATAAAATCCGCATATCTGCCGAAGAAATAAACAATCTTACCAATGATTGATTTTCAATATGATGCCAGTACACAGTGAGTTCTCCTATGGTAGGATTTGGAGCTCCTTTTAAAATAATTTGACGAAGACTATCCTCAGAGGTTATATTTTCTTTTTCTTCCAAAGTGGTGGAAATGTCTTCTGTATCATCAGGCAAGGAAGGTCTCCGAGTCAAAGCTCCTGTTTCGTTATTTAAACAAATGGAAACACTTGTTTGATTTCCTGCACTATCATATGAAAAGCATAATTGCTTTTGCGAGTAGCAATAAAAAGAAAATCCCAAAAACATAGCAGTAAGTAAGATATAGCGTGTCATCGTGTCAAAGTTTTAAAATATGACTTGTACAAAAGTATATAAACTTTATCAATCAAAAAAATGTGTGAAATTCTATTTCTTAAAATTTTAAATATTTTTCAATCAAGGGAAAACAAAAGCAATATCAACAAAAATATTTTCTTAAAAAGACGCTGTGTATGTAAAAAATTTAACACAATTACTTTGTTTTATTCAGTCCCCCGATATTATTTCAAATAATTACCTTTGTGAAAAAATAAATATGAAACAACTACTACTTCTATGTATTTTATTTCCGTTTGGTACTTTCTTATGTTCTTCACAAACGGAAATATATTTTCCTGATTCTCGCATCATTCAAACGGGAATGCCTTTTTTAATTCTGCAATCCGATGCCCGAGCCTCTGCAATGGCAGACATAGGAGTAGCAAGCACACCTGATGTATTTTCACAACGTTGGAACTCTGCAAAATATGCTTTTATGGAAAGTAAACGAGGCTTAGCAATGAGTTATATCCCTTACCTAAACAAACTCACTAATGATGTTTTTTTGGGAAATATCACCTATTTTTTTCGTCCAAAGGAAAGAGGGGCTTGGGCTATGTCATTGAATTATTTTAGTATGGGAGAAGTTGAGTTTTCACAAATTCAAGGAGGTTCTTTCTTTTCGGAAGGTTTTGGTAAACCCAATGAACTTACGTTGGACATTTCATACAATTTACTGCTCTCCGAAAATTTTTCAATGGGAGTTACAGGACGATGGCTTCATTCGAATTTACAATATTTTTCTAATGATGAAAAATATGTAGCCAATAGCCTTTCTGTAAGTTTGGGAAGTTACTTTCAATCAGCACTACAAACCTACACCCACTTTGATACACAATGGCGAGCAGGTATTTCTATCTCTAATATTGGTCCAAAACTCAGTTATGAGAAAGGAGGGAAAGATTTTTTTATCCCTACTAATTTAAAAATGGGGGTTAGTTGTGATTTTCTTTTTCCCAGAGAACATTCTTTCTCATTACTATTAGAAGCCAGTAAACTTTTGGTACCTTCCCCTCCGAAATATGGTTATATAGACACAAACAATGATGGAAAACAAAATGAAAACGAACTCACCACGATTTTAAAGGGAAAAAATACCAATGTTTCTTTTATGGAGGGGATATTTCAATCCTTTTCAGACGCTCCTAACGGCTGGAAAGAAGAATTACAGGAAATTGCTTTGAGTCTGGGGCTTGAATATCGTTTCAGAGATGATTTTGCACTTCGTTGTGGCTATTTTCACGAAAATAAAAACAAAGGAGGACGAAGTTTTCTCACTTTTGGTACAGGATTCAAATACCAAAGTGTGAGGTTTCATCTTTCATACCTTTTTTCGATGTCTTCTATTCCTAATCCTTTTGAGAATGCCCTACGGATTTCGGGAAGTTATGAACATTTTTAAGAGTTTGGTTTTTTGGTAATTTTATTTTTTCAAAAAATAAAATTCCTTTCTTGTTATAAAAAAACGAAGTTCCGTAAGTTTTTTCTCCTTATTTCGGTAATTTTGGTTTTCCGCAAAAACCAAAATTACCGAAATAAGGCAAGATTTTGTTTTTGTAAGTACCAAAAGTG
>JAUMYH010000054.1 GCA_030528745.1 Bacteroidota bacterium | reverse complement strand
GATATAATGTATTATAAGAGACAATAAAAAACCACGGCTAAATTGCCGTGGTTTTTTACATATTTTATCCAGCCAAAAATGGGAGTTCATACCCACAATTTTTTTACATTTGGTTTTGCCGATTAATGTAGGAAGCAAATGACATTGATGATATGTTTTTTGTGCGTTTCACAAGGCGAATATACAAAATAATCAGCTAATATTCAAATGTTTAATAAGTAATTTTAGGGGAATTTGCCTTGCAAAGGTCTCACCTGAAGCAAAAGTCAACCCTGAAGCTAACAATGCAAACGATAAAAAAATGTTTTTCATAAAAATATATTTAAAAATTTATGACGCAAACGTATGTAAAAAAAAACTTTTTTACAATTATTTTAGTTGTACATTGCTCATTTTTTAAACGAGGCTATCGGATTTATTTTGGTAAAACATTCAGTAAGAATGAGATATAACGATTTTTGGCAAAAATATCCAAACAAATTTATCAAGAATGATGTGGGGTACTGTTTTCTAAAACTTTGCCAAAGTGCTAAAAAATTTAGCAAAACGATTAGAAAACACCTTAATACTCTGTGAATTTAAACAGAATTAGGAGTTGGAATAAATCCGACTCCTAATTCTCATATATCATCGATTAAAAACAATATTTATTCTCGGCTACAACCCTTTCGGCTATGGTTCTGCGTAGTGCTATAATATTTGGTTGGTGGTCGTATTTGGTAAAACGACGTAGTCCCATAAGCATCATACGTTGTTCATCGCCTTGAGCAAAAGATATAATCGACTCTTTACCTTTGGTGTAAATAATATCCACTGCCGAGTACAAATACAATTGAGCCATTGCAATCTGTTCTTTCACCTTATCTGCTCCGTTATTTTTCACTAACTTTTCAGCCCTAAGAACACCTGATTCAGCCATATAAATTTCGATTAGCATATCCGATGCCGCTACTAACAATTGTTGTTGCTGTTCGAGTTCTGCTCCAAATTTTTGAGCTGCTGCCCCAGCAACCATCAAAAAGGCTTTTTTGAGTTTTTGAATCATAACCTTTTCTTGGGCAAAAAGTTCGTCGTAATCAGGAATTTCAAAATCAGGTATTGCCATAAGCTCTTCTGCCACCTTCATAGCTGGTTCCAAAAGGTTTACATGACCTTTCATCGCTTTTTTGAGCAACATACCCACGGTAAGCATACGGTTTATTTCGTTAGTACCCTCGTAAATACGCGATATACGAGCATCTCGCCAAGCTGCCTCCATAGGAGTATCTTCAGAGAATCCCATTCCGCCAAATATCTGTATTCCTTGATCTGCACAATTTTGAACATCTTCCGAAACAGCTACCTTGAGTATTGAACACTCTATGGCATATTCTTCTACGCCTTTAAGCTCTGCTTCTTGGTGCGAATTACCTTGAGCAATACGAGCATTTATGCGTTGTTCTATATCACCAGCTGCTCTGTACGATGCCGATTCTCCAACAAAACAATTCGTTGCTAACTCGGCAATTTTCTGACGAATAACGCCAAAATTCGCAATTGGGGTTTTGAATTGCTTACGTTCATTAGCATAAGCCGTAGCTATAGTAATTAGTCTACGTTGCGAATCCAAACATGCTGCCGCCAACTTAATACGCCCCACATTCAGAGCGTTCATGGCTATTTTGAATCCTTCGCCACGTTGAGCCAACATATTTTCGACTGGTACTATAGTATCGTTAAAAAACACCTGTCTAGTTGAACTTGCTCGTATTCCTAGTTTGTGTTCTTCCTCACCCAATGTGATTCCGTTAGGATTCGCAGGGTCGTATTCTACTATGAAACCTGTTATGTATTTATCGTCTTCAATTCTGGCAAACACAATCATCAGATTGCAAAATCCTGCATTAGAAATCCACATTTTCTGACCATTTATTTTATAAAATTTGCCGTCGGGTGTAAGCTCTGCCTTTGTTTTCCCTGAATTAGCATCACTTCCTGCATCTGGTTCGGTCAAGCAATAAGCCCCAAACCATTCGCCAGAGGCCAATTTAGGCACATATTTCTTTTTTTGCTCTTCCGTTCCGTACAAAGTTATAGGCATGGTTCCTATTCCTGTATGAGCTCCGAAAGCCGTTGAAAAAGAGCCTGTTGCCCCTGATATATAATCACAGGTAAGCATTGTAGATACAAACCCCATACCCAAACCTCCGTATTCTTGAGGAACAGATACGCTCAAAAACCCCAACTCTGCTGCCTTTTGCATGGATTCTTTGGTAAACTGATAATCTTTTTGTTCAAATCTATCTTTATTGGGCCATATCTCGCGGTCAATAAATTCTTTCACAGCATCACGCATCATGAGCTGCTCTTCCGAAAAATCTTCTGGAGTAAAAATATTTTCACATTTGGTTTCTTGAATAATAAAATTTCCTCCTCTTGTTGTATTTGTAATTTCTTTCATAATATATCTTTTTTATGTTAGGGCTAAAAAAATAGCTTTGCTTCTTGTTTTATTTTTTAAAAAATTTCATAAATTCCTGCCGCACCTTGCCCTGTACCTACACACATGGTAACCATTCCATATTTGTTACCTCTTTGCTTCATTTCATCAAAAAGTTGTACTGATAATTTAGCTCCTGTACAACCCAACGGATGCCCCAAGGCTATTGCTCCTCCATTCACATTGATAATCTCTGGATTCAACGCTAATTCGTTAATTACAGCTATGGATTGTGCTGCAAACGCCTCGTTAAGTTCGATTAGTTCGATGTCATTTTGTTTAATACCTGCCTGTTCGAGAGCTTTTGGAACAGCTTTTACAGGCCCAATTCCCATAATACGAGGCTCTACCCCTGCCGTGGCATACGAGACAAGTCTGGCAATAGGCTGTAAACCAAGCTCTTTAACCATAGCCTCCGACATCACCAGTACAAATGCTGCTCCATCACTCATTTGAGAAGAATTACCTGCGGTTACACTTCCGTCGTTGGCAAAAACGGGCTTTAGTCTGCCCAAAGCCTCCAAATTCGTATCTAATCGTGGACCTTCATCTTTTGAGACCACATACGACTTTGTTTCCCTTTTAGCTTTTTCGTTTACAAAAGTATGTTCTATATGTATTGGAACAATCTGCGAATCGAACTTGCCTTGTTGCATTGCTTTCAAGGCTTTTTGGTGCGAATTGTATGCAAACAAATCTTGTTCGTCTCGCGACACCTTGTATTTATGGGCAACAGCCTCGGCTGTAAGCCCCATACCCCAATAATAATCCTCATTACCTTGATTTACAATATTATAATCTGGTGTTGGTTTGTAGCCTCCCATGGGTATCAAACTCATGCTTTCTGTTCCTCCAGCAATAATACAATCGGCCATTCCGTTTTGAATTTTGGCTGTAGCCATAGCAATAGTTTCTAGTCCTGAGGCACAATATCTATTAACTGTTACTCCTGGTACATCTGTAATTTTCAATCCCATCAGTGAAATCAACCTGCCCACATTCAAGCCCTGTTCTGCCTCTGGCATTGCATTCCCTACTATAACGTCATCTATTCTGGATTTTTCAAAATCAGGCAATTGATCCATCATGTATTGAATAACCTCTGCAGCCAATTCATCTGGTCGCTTGAATCGGAACACGCCCTTTGGAGCTTTTCCTACTGCGGTACGATATGCTTTTACTATATATGCTGTTTTCATTTCTTATAATTTCGTGTAAGTTACTATTTTTAAACACATTATCAAAATAAACTCTGACAATTATTTTATTTTTATTATTTTTTCAATCAAACACCTTCTTATTTGAGTATTTTTATACAATATCTTTTTTTTGCAAAAACAACGTACAACAACCACATCAATCACAAAGAGTGTTTTTCCTTCAAAATCTAATTGCGTAATGGCTTCCCTTTTGTGAGCATGTACTGTATACGCTCCAATGTTTTCCGCTCTGTACACAATGACAAAAAGGCTTCTCTTTCAAGGTCTAAAAGATATTGTTCCGAAACCAAAGTAGGCTCTGATAAATCTCCTCCTGCCATCACATAAGCCAATTTGTTTGCTATTTTTCTGTCGTGTTCTGATATATAATTTCCAAAAAGCATACTATCTGTACCTACAAGAAACATTCCAAGAGCTTGTTTACCTAACACCTTAATATCCTTACGCTCAATTGGTTGGGTATATCCTTTTTCAGCCATCATCAGGGCTTGTTTTTTGGCTTCGGCTATCTGAAGATCTTTATTTACTATTATCATATCTTTATTCTGATTCAGCAAACCTAAATCATACGCCTCATAAGCCGATGTGGCAACCTTGGCCATACCTATAGTGAGGAAATATTCTTGTAACACATTCAATTCAACGTCATTTTTATGGAAAGTATCTGCAGCTCTGAGGGTCATCTCTTTACTTCCACCTCCTCCAGGAATTACCCCCACTCCAAATTCTACCAAACCTATATAGGTTTCGGCTGCAGCCACCGCCTTATCTGCGTGCATCACCAATTCGCAACCTCCACCAAGTGTCATTCCGTGCGGAGCTGCAACCACTGGAATACCAGAATATTTAACACGCATCATTGTATTTTGAAACTGTCGAATTGCCATATTCAGCTCATCGTACTCCTGCTCTACCGCCATCATAAATATCATTCCGATATTAGCTCCTACCGAAAAGTTTGCTGTTTGATTTCCTATTACCAATCCTTGATATTCTTTTTCAGCAATATCTATAGCTTTGTTGATACCCTGCAACACGCCGCCTCCAATGGCGTTCATCTTCGAATGAAACTCCAGATTTAATATTCCGTCACCAATATGGGTAATAGTACTTTCGGAATTTGACCATACTTTATTTGTCTTACGAATATTATTAAGCCATATAAAATGCTCTTGACCTAATACATTAACATACGCATCGGACTGAATATCGTAATATAATGTTTTTCCATTCTTTATTTCATAAAACGATATTTTTCCTTTTGACAACATATTTTTAATCCATACAGGCACTTCCAAATCGTTTTGTTCTATCAGCCGAATGCCCTTCTCTAATCCGATGGCATCCCACATCTCAAAAGGACCGTATTCCCAACCGAATCCTGCTTTCATTGCTTGGTCAATATTAAATATGTTATCCGAAATCTCAGGTATTCTATTGGCAACGTAGGCAAACAACCCGGCAAAAGATTTTCTGTAAAACACCCCAACTTTATCTTCGGCATTAATCAAAACTGCTATGCGTTCTAGCGGATTATCCACTAATTTTACTTGTTCCAAACTTGCAAAAGATGCCTTTTTCTGAAGACGATATTCTAAGGTGTTGAGGTCTAAAGCAAATATTTCCTTACCTACTTTTTTATAAAATCCTTGTTTGGTTTTATTTCCAAGCCATTTATTGTCCAACATTTTATTTATAAAATCAGGCAGCTGAAACAAATCATTCGCCTCATCTTCTGGACAACTCGCATAAAGTCCGTTGGCTACATGTACTAATGTATCCAAGCCTACCACATCTACAGTGCGGAATGTTGCCGATTTGGGTCTGCCTATAATAGTCCCTGTCAATTTGTCCACTTCCTCTATGGTCAGATTCATCTCCTTAATCAGATGGAACAAACTCATAATGCCATAGATTCCTATTCTGTTTCCGATAAAAGCAGGTGTGTCCTTAGCCAATACAGCCGTTTTACCTAAAAATCGCACGGCATAGTCTTTCAGAAATTCGATTACATTATTATCTGTTTTGTCCGAAGGTATAATCTCGAAAAGTTTAAGATAACGTGCTGGATTAAAAAAATGTGTTCCGCAAAAATGTTTACAAAAATCCTCACTTCGTCCTTCACTCATCAATCTGATAGGAATCCCCGATGTATTTGAGGTTACCAAAGTTCCTTGAGTACGATATTTATCAATAAGCTCATAAACAGACTTTTTGACATCCAAACGCTCAACCACTACTTCAATTACCCAATCACAATTCTTAATTTTTTGAATATCATCTGCAATGTTTCCAGTAGTAATTCGTGATGCAAATTTTTTATGATAAATTGGCGATGGATTGCTCTTGAGGGCCATTTGCAAATTCTGATTTACTATTCTGTTACGCACAATAGCAGATTCTAAAGACAAGCCTTTTTTCTTTTCTTCCTCTGTAAGCTCTGAAGGAATAATATCAAGCAAAAGCACTTCCACTCCAATATTTGCAAAATGACAAGCAATACCCGACCCCATAATTCCAGAACCAATTATTGCTACTTTTTTAATTATTCTTTTTTTCATAGAAAGTTCTTTTTATAAGTTTATTCTTACAATTATATCCCTGTAAAATTAAACTAAATACGCGACAATAGCAAATGTTATGCGGTATTTTTACGCAAAATCAAAAGAAATAATCTACAAAAACACAATTTTTGCTTCTCAGAAAGCCTTATGGCAGTTTATTGGGGCAAAGCTGAATAATAAACGAAATTTCAGACCTAACAATTTGGCGTTTCGTTTACAAAGAGTTGCAACTCCGAAGGAGAAAGTAGCGGTATATTGAGTCCTAAACCTCGTAATATAAAAAGTATTCCTAGGATAAACATCACAACTGGAATAATTTTAGAAAGTTTGTTTCCTATAACTTTCTGTACAAATGAAGAAAAATAAATCACCATACTCATAAGAGGAATGGTTCCTAGTCCGAACATAAACATATACAGCATTCCTTGCAGACTATCTTGCATGGCTATTGCTCCAAACAAAACCACATATATCATTGCACAAGGTAAAAGACCATTGAGCAAACCTATGGTAAAAATAGAAAAATTGGTCTTTTTCTTAAACTGATTTCCTAAAGCGGATTTTACTTCTGATATTACTTTGTAGAGTGGCTTGGAAAAATTATATTTCATAAAAACTTTTTCTGGAATTATGGCTATCACAATAATAACCACCCCCACAAGTATAGAAATACGTTGCTGAATACCAGCTAAATACAACCCTCTACCAAACAAACCAAACACCAACCCTAACATAGAATAAGTGGTAAGCCTTCCCAAATGATAGAGTACGATTTGCCTATTTTTGGCAAACCAGTTGCTTCTGTCAATAGGTAGCATCATTGCTATTGGACCACACATACCTACGCAATGCAAACTTGTAATCAAACCAAATAGCAATGATGAAAAAAACATTATTTAATCTCTAAATCTTGTTGTTTAATATACCCTTTTCCTTGATACTCCCAATCTACTTTCAACTTCCACTTTCCTTCTCGAAGGGCTTTTCTTGGAATTTCCAAAACTGAATCTTTAAGCTGAATAGGAATATCAAAATCTAGTTTTTCATCAGAAGGGCGATAAAAAAATACATTTCCTGTAATATTTTCATATTTAAACACATTAGGAAAAATAATTTCTACCTTATTTTCCAATACATTAATAGAAACAGCCTTAGGCAAGGCACTAGCATTAGCTTCCTTCTCTTGAATGGCATTAATTCCTAGTTCGTGTTCGTAGTAATTCGTGATTACCAATTGATTATCATAACTTTCATCTGTTTGTGCCAATACCACAAAATACATAATAAAAGATATAAACATAATAAAAGCTAATACAATAGCGTATCCCCAAGAAATTTTCATAATCTAAAATAATTGTCTAGGTCCTAAAAAGTTTGTTTTTATACGTTCTACTTCCTTACCATTATTATACACCCCTACCTCAATTTTCATCTTATCTTTGGTTAGTGCATTTGACGGCAATTCTATAAATAAACTTCCTTTCTCGTCCGATTCTTTTTTGATAGAAATCGTATCTCTACCAACCATTATAATAGAGCCTCCCGATGGCGAAATTAGTTTGAAAGTTACGTGATTGTAATCGTCAATAGTTTTGTTAAGTATTCTATAATTGTACAAATTACGGATATTTTCACCTTGCATTTGGTAGCTCTGACCTGCAGCTCGTTGTACACTTACCTGCAATTCGCTACGCAAAAATAACAAACCTATTAAGATACCTATCATAATAGTAAGTACAGAGGCATAGCCTTTCATACGAGCAGTAAATACAAACTTGGCTTTTTTGGTTATTTCATCTTCAGATGCGTAACGAATAAGCCCTTTAGGAAAGCCTACTTTACTCATTACATCATCACATTCGTCCATACAAGCTGTACAATTGATACACTCCAATTGCGTACCATTTCGAATATCAATCCCTGTAGGACAAACCACTACACATTGCTTACAATCGATACAATCACCATTACCAGCTGCTGCTCTATCGACCTTTTTGTTAATTCTTGCCCTACCATTTTCACCTTCTCCACGTTTATAATCATAGGCTACAATAACGGATTTATCATCCAAAAGAGCCCCCTGCAAACGTCCATACGGACAAGCTATAATACATACCTGCTCTCGGAACCACGCAAATACAAAATAAAATACAGAAGTAAAAATCAACAGCCCAATTAACGTATTGATATTTTTCTTCGGCCCTTCTGTTACTATTTTAAGAACTGTATCTGTTCCGATAAGATACATCAAAAAGATATGAGCTATGGCAAAAGATATTAAGAAAAAGATAAACCACTTCAAGCCCTTTTTCCGAATCTTTTCAGAATTCCATTCCTGTTTATCTAATTTTATTTGAGCATTTCTGTCTCCTTCAATCCAATATTCTATTCTACGAAAAACCATTTCCATAAAAATAGTTTGCGGACAAATCCAACCACAAAATATTCTTCCGAATGCCACCGTAAACAATGCCACAAACACTACCGAGATAATCATTGATAACATCATCAGATAGAAGTCTTGAGGCCAAAACGGAACGCCAAACACATGAAACTTTCGTTCAAAAAAATTCAGCAATATAAATTGATGTCCATTAATTTTGATAAACGGAGCTACAAACAGAACAATTAGCAATAAATAACTAACCAATTTACGTTTATTGTAATAATTCCCTTTAGGTTTTTTAGGATACACCCAAGCTCGTTTTCCATCTTCGGTAACTGTAGAAATACTATCTCTAAATGATTCGTTGAAATCTGACATAACAAGAAATTTTACTTTTAAACATACAAAAAAAATAAGCCTTTGAAGGCTTATTCTTTCCAAATATCTCCTTCTGGAGCTTTAGGATTAGCTGGTTTTGTACCTTGAAGCGACAATACATAACTAGCAACCTGCTGAATTTGTGTTGGTTCAAGTTGAGATTTCCAAGGAATCATACCTTTTCCTTCTCGACCACCTTCAGAAATGGTATTAAACACATTCTTAATCCCCCCTCCTAATATCCAATATTCGTCTGTTAGGTTTGGTCCTACACTACCTCCTCCATCAGCCAAGTGACAAGCGATACAATTGCTCATAAAGGTTGCTTTACCTGCCTCCAAACTAGCAGCATCAGTAAGCAATGTTACATTATCGGCATTTACCAAATCAGGATTATTCTTTTTGTACTCCTGAATAGCCAAAAGTGCCTCTGTATTTTGTTGGTGATACTCGTCTACCTGAGAAGGCCCTCCAAAATAGTTGTAATACAAGAAGTACCACGTTCCGAACAGAATCCCAATATAGAACAAAGAAGTCCACCAAGGCGGAAGATCGTTGTCCAATTCACGAATTCCATCATATTCATGATCAAGTTCTAATGTGTGTTCTTGTTCTATACTTTTTGCTCCTGTCAGAGCTCTCATAAACTTTTGGTAAGCCGTTCCTCTATCTTCTGCGGTGTCTTTCCCTTCGTAAGTAAGTCTGTCATCTACATACTTAAATGATTCTACAATAATTTCTACAAAAAGGAGTGCAAAAAATACAAGAGCCAAAACACCTAACATTTTAGGATATTTCACTATAGCTAATTGATCTCCTGAATCAACAAAATATTCTATTGCACCAAACGTTAATAATAACATTAACGGTATTCTAATATGTGCAGCCATTAGTTTTTTCATCTTCTTAGTCTTTTTGATTATTATCACTACCGTCCTCTAAAGGCATATTACTAAACTCCTTAATTTTTTCTTTCTTAAATCCAAACACCCACCAATACAAACCCAAAATAAATGCGAAAAAGATAAGCAAGGAGATAATCGGGAATATTTCTATTCCCGGTATCGTCTCCATATTTTGTTTAATAAACTTTAGCATCGTCTAATAGTGTTATTATTTATTATTTTTTAACTTTCGTATCAGTTCCTAAACGTTGCAGATAAGCAATAAGTGCAGTAATCTCTCTCTGACTCATCGGAACAAACTCCTCTCCATTTTTAGCTGCTTCGGCTTTCATAGCCTCGTATTCTCTAACGAAGGCAGGGTCGTTATGTAGGCTTTTCTCAATTTTCTCACTTTGTTCCTTAATACTTGCTTGTGCATTAGCTATATCCTCCTCTGTATATGGTACACCTAATTTTACCAACACACGCATTTTATTTTCGATTTCAGAATGATCCATCACTTTGTTATCAAACAACCAACGATAGCTCGGCATGATAGAACCTGTAGTTGTTGATTGCGGATCCCACATGTGGTTGTAATGCCAGTTATCATTATATTTACCACCTACTCTCATAAGATCTAAACCTGTACGCTTAGAACCCCACAAGAACGGATAATCGTACACGTACTCTCCTGATTTAGAATAACCAGAGCCTCCATAACGCTCTACTTCGTGACGGAACGGACGTACCATTTGGGTATGACAACCCACACAACCTTCGCGAATGTAAATATCTCTACCTTGAATTTCTAGTGGAGAATATGGTTTAACCGACGTAATTGTAGGAATATTTGATTTAACCACCAAAGTAGGTATAATCTGAATCATTCCCCCTATTAAAATTGCTATAGTAGCCCAAAGAGTCATCTGAACTGGTTTGCGCTCTAACCAAGAATGTAACTTCTCTCCCTTAACTCTCTTTTCAGACATAGGAACAAGTGCTGGTGCTTCTGCCAAATCGTCTTCAACGCCTTTACTGGCTCTGATAGTCATTATAATATTATAACACAAAATCAACAATCCTAACACGAATAATGTACCTCCAATTGCTCTGGCTTGATACATTGGCATAATAGCCTCAACAGTGTTCATGAAGTTATTTTTCAATGTTCCATTCGGATTGAAGTCCTTCCACATTTGGTGTTGAGTAAACCCTGCCACATACAACGGAATCACATATAGTAATATACCCAAAGTACCTAACCAGAAGTGTAAGTTTGCTAATTTTTTAGAATAAAGCTCTACTCTAAATATTTTTGGTACTAACCAATAAATCATACCGAAGGTCATAAAACCATTCCAAGCAAGTGCTCCAAGGTGAACGTGTCCTACAATCCAATCTGTAAAGTGAGCAATAGCATTAACGTTTTTAAGCGAAAGCATTGGCCCTTCGAAAGTAGCCATACCATAACCTGTTATGGCCACCACCAAGAACTTTAACTCTGGCATGGTTCGTACCTTATCCCACACACCTCTTAGGGTCAATAATCCATTGATCATACCTCCCCAAGAAGGAGCCAACAACATCACCGAGAATGCTGTACCCAAACTCTGCACCCAACCTGGTAAGGCAGTATACAACAAATGGTGAGGCCCAGCCCAAATATAAATAAATATCAATGACCAAAAGTGAATAATTGAAAGTCTGTATGAATACACAGGTCTACCTGCTATTTTAGGCACAAAATAATACATAAGCCCCAAGAATGGAGTAGTCAAGAAGAATGCCACCGCATTATGACCATACCACCACTGCACTAAGGCATCTTGTACCCCAGCATAAACAGAATAACTCTTAAGCCCATTTACAGGCAAAGCCAAACTATTTACGATGTGTAACACAGCAACCGTTACAAATGTAGCTATATAAAACCACACCGCCACGTACATGTGTCTTTCTCTACGTTTAATAATAGTACCTATCATATTGATACCAAAAACGACCCAAACAAATGCTATAGCAATATCTAAAGGCCATTCTAATTCAGCATACTCTTTTGACGAAGTATACCCTAGAGGTAGAGTAACCGCTGCTCCTACAAGCATCAACTGCCACCCCCAAAAGTTAATGTTACTCAACAAGTCACTATACATCCTTGTTTTAAGTAACCTTTGCAAAGAATAGTATACCCCTGCAAAAATAGCATTACCCACAAATGCAAATATTACCACATTTGTATGTAATGGTCTTAAACGTCCATAGCTCAACCAAGGAATACCCTCAGTGAGATTCGGAAAAAGATACA
Source organism: Bacteroidota bacterium (assembly GCA_030528745.1). GTDB lineage: Bacteria > Bacteroidota > Bacteroidia > Flavobacteriales > Flavobacteriaceae > Flavobacterium. The sequence goes on along the minus strand of JAUMYH010000054.1, from coordinate 2,905 downwards.
TAAAGGCTAAGGTAAGCCCTGCCAACATACCGACAACACCAAAGAAAATGGTAGCGTAAAGAAACTTCTTTACAATCTTGTTGTCGTAATAAAATTGTTGTACTTCCATAATTTATTTAGTTTAATTTTTGGTTTTATTTTCAATCTCTTTTACTTCATCATCAAACAACATCCTTACCGATGGCGTATAATCATCATCGTATTGACCTGATTTTACAGCCTTTATAAAAGCTGCCAGAAAAATTATAGCCACCACTATACTAACACATATCAGCACATAAACTACACTCATAAAATCAATACTGTTACTTTATATTTCTTTGGCAAATTTACTTTTTTTTTCTATACTATTTAAGGAATTTCATTATTTATATTTAAAATAAATAAGTAGAAAATCTACTAAATATTCTATTCATTTAGTTTCAAAAAAACAGCTACTTTTTGAGTATTTTCCGAGCATAATAATTTGACATTATGGTTACAAAACTCACTATAGTAATGGTGCTTATAGGCATAATTATCGTTGCTACCAAAGGCGAAAGCTGATTGGTAAGAGCAAAATATATCCCTACTATATTGTAAAATATCGACAATCCAAAACTCCACTTAATCACCTTCATCGACTTTCTGGACAATTTTAAATACTTGGACAATTTCACAATATTATCCGCATCAAGAATCCCATCACACGCTGGCGAGAATACATTGGTATTTTCCGATACAGCTATCCCAACATTACTTTGCTTGAGAGCTGCTGCATCGTTAAGACCATCTCCTATCATCATCACATTTTTACCTTGGGTTTGCAACTGGGCTATATGTTTGTATTTTTGATCTGGCTTTTGATCAAAATTCATTTTTACATCGTCCTGAAACATTTTTTTCAAAACCTCACGCTCTCCTGAATTATCTCCCGAAAGAATCTCCAAATCATATTCACCTTTCAGTTCCCCAAAAAGAACGTCTACTCCTGCACGGTATTTATTTTTGAATACAAATTTACCTCTAACCTCCCCATTTATAGACAAATACACTTTGGTCTGCAAATCAGAATCTTGCTGAACACCTACAAAAACGGCTGACCCCAATTTTACAACCACCTGATCACATACAGCCTCGATTCCCTCACCAAAATACTCATTATACTTCTGAATATCAACACTTGGAGTCTGAGATATTGATTCGTACAACTTTCTGCTCAAAGGGTGGTTGGACTGACGCGTTACAGCCTTAACCCAAGACAATTCTTTTGGAGAAAGACTTTTTCCTTCAAATATAACATTTTCCGAATTATTTGTAGTAATCGTACCAGTTTTATCAAATATAAGCGTATCCACCTTAGCCATTTGCTCAATAACAATGGTATTTTTCAGATAAAATTTATTTTTACCCAATATCCTAATCACATTCCCCAAGGTAAAAGGCGTGGTCAATGCCAAAGCACACGGACAAGCAATTATGAGTACCGCCGTAAATACATTAAAGGCTATATTCAAATCCACAAAAGCCCAATACAAAAAACCAAGCAATGCAATCGAAATCAGAATTGGTGTAAAGTACCTACTCACCTTGGTTATCAAGGTGGTATGTGTTTGTTGATTTTGTTTCTCAAACACCTCACTATCCCAAAGTTGGGTTAAATAACTGTGCGAGATGGTATTCACGACTTCCAACTCAATCATTCCGCCTATTTGCTTTCCTCCTGCAAAAATTTTATCGCCTTTTTGCTTTTGGATAGGAACCATCTCGCCCGTTACAAAACTATAATCTATTTGGGTTTTATCACTCATTAATACACCGTCTACTGGTATCAATTCTTGGTTACGCACCAGTATCCTATCTCCTTTTTGAATCTGATACACCGAAACGGCCTCTTCCGATTTGTCTTGTTTAAGTTTGGTTACTGCTATAGGAAAATAAGACTTGAAATCACGCTCGAAAGAAATAAAATCATAGGTCTTTTGTTGAAACAATCTTCCTAAAAGCATAAAAAACACCAACGATGTAAGCGTATCGAAATACCCTTGTCCATAATCAAAGAACATATCGTACACACTACGAACAAACATCACTATCAGCCCCAACGACATCGGCACATTAATATCTAAATTTCTGGTAACGATACTTTTGTAAGCCGCCTGATGATAAATACTTGCCGAATAAAAAAACGAAGGTAACGAAAGTAGAAAAATCAAGCCCCTAAAAAACAGTTTGTATTCCTCCAGCCAGTGGTCTTTAAAGCCAAAATATTCGGGAAAAGAAAGCAACATTACATTTCCGTAACAAAAGAACGCCACCCCAGCCTTATATATCAAACTTCTGTCTTTAGGCTTTTCTTTACGGTCATAATTTTCAAGAGAAATATACGGCTCGTAACCAATTTTTACAAGCAAAAGCACCGACTCTTTGAGTGTTATTGACTCGGATTTAAAAGTGATTCTGACCTTTTTTTGATGAAAATTCACCTTTGAAGAAATAATCCCCTTGTTGAGTTTGTTGAGATTTTCCAATATCCAAATACAAGAACTACAATGAATCTGAGGTACATAGAGCGAAACTATCTTGATATTGTCTTCATCGAACTCCAACAACTTTGATGCTATAGATTCATTTTCCAAAAAATCGTATTTTTTGGGAGTCAAATTCGGTGCCTTACCAGGATTTTTTTCAATGGAATAATACGTTTGCAAATCATTATCGCGAAAAATCTCATAAACGGTTTTGCAGCCCGTACAACAAAACGACTTATTATCAAACAGAATTTCATCGTATTCCTTTACTGTTTCGCCACAATGATAACAAGATTTGGATTGCATTATTTCTCTAAAAAATTAATTGTACAAATGTATAGAAAATAAATTTAAAAACTTAGATTCAACCCCCAATATATTCCGCAAAATGAAAT
>JAUMYH010000053.1 GCA_030528745.1 Bacteroidota bacterium | reverse complement strand
ATCCATACTGTTCTTGGGAGCGAGGATTGAGTGAAAACACCAACAAACTTGTACGCCAATATATTCCGAAAGGCACTTATTTTGAGAAAGTTAGCAAAGGACAAATAAAAGAAATTCAACATAAAATTAACCGAGGACCGAGAACTGCGAAGCACATCACGAACACCTCTACTAAAAAAACTATAAAAAGTGAGTAATAACATTAAACTTTGAAGAACCTAAAAATTTATTTTATAAATTTGTAGCATAAAAAATTGCACTTGGGGGTTGAATCTAAGAATTCTTCCATTTGGATATTTTTTTGTTTACATTTGTACTTGCGTTTGTATTTTTAAAATAAAAGCCATATTAGGAATAGTATTATGTCAAATAAATTGCAACAATATATAGCTCAACTCAATGATGCTCAACGTGCTCCAGTATTACACAAAGATGGTGCATTAATTGTAATAGCAGGGGCTGGTTCAGGTAAAACAAGAGTACTTACAGTGCGTATAGCTAATTTGATGAGTCAGGGTATCGATGCGTTTAATATTTTGGCTTTAACTTTTACTAACAAAGCCGCCCGTGAGATGAAAAACCGTATAGGGCAAATCGTAGGGAATAGCGAGGCAAAGAATTTATGGATGGGAACTTTTCACTCTATATTTGCCAAGATTCTTCGTGCAGAGGCCGATAAATTGGGCTATCCATCCAATTTTACAATTTACGATACCCAAGATTCCATAAGGCTCATCGGTGCTATTATCAAGGAAATGCAATTGGATAAAGATATTTACAAACCCAAAGAGGTGCTGAACAGAATATCTTCGTACAAAAACAATCTAATCACAGTAAAGGCATATTTTAATAATCTGGAGCTTCAGGAAGCCGATGCAATGCGTAAAAGACCTCGAATAGGAGATATTTACAGGAATTATGTAGAACGTTGTTTTAGAGCAGGTGCAATGGATTTTGATGATTTGTTGCTCAAAACCAATGAGTTACTTAATGTTTATCCAGAGGTTTTGGCAAAATACCAAAACAGGTTTAGGTACATATTGGTCGATGAGTATCAGGATACCAATCATTCTCAATATCTAATAGTAAAGGCACTTTCAGACAGATTTCAGAATATATGTGTCGTAGGCGATGATGCTCAGAGTATTTATGCCTTTAGAGGAGCTAACATTAATAATATACTCAATTTTCAGAAAGATTACCCCAATGTGGTTACTTACCGATTGGAACAAAATTACAGGTCTACCGCAAATATTGTAGAAGCGGCAAATACTGTTATTGATAAAAATCAGGTTAAGTTAGAAAAAAATGTATGGACAGCTAACGCCAAGGGCGAAAAAATTACTGTTCATCGGAGTCTTACAGATGCCGAAGAGGGAAGGTTTGTGGCATCGACTATTTTCAGGCAAAAAATGCAAAAACAACTCAATAATTCAGATTTTGCAGTACTTTACCGAACCAATTCCCAGTCCAGAGCTATAGAAGATGCACTCCGAAAGAAGGACATTCCGTACAAAATTTATGGAGGATTGTCGTTCTATCAACGCAAAGAAATTAAAGATGTACTTTCGTACTTCAGATTAGTGGTCAACACAAAAGATGAGGAGGCATTGGTGCGAATCATAAATTATCCTGCTCGTGGGATTGGAGGAACGACACTTGAAAAACTCTCCATTGCAGCCAATCATTACAAACGTTCTGTGTTTGAGGTAATGGAAAATATCGACAAAATAGACCTCAAACTAAACACGCCTACCAAACAACGCATCGAAGATTTTGTAACAATGATTAAAAATTTTCAGGTTATCAATCAGAATAATGACGCTTTTTTTACAGCAGATTACATAACCAAAAAATCAGGATTGTTTCAAGAACTCAAAAAAGAGGCTACCACTCCAGAAGATATTGTTCGGTTAGAAAATGTAGAGGAACTTCTTAATGGTATCAAAGATTTTGTTGAAGGACAGCAAGAAATTGATCAGGCTAAAGCTAACTTGGAAGAATTTATAGAGGATATTGCCCTTGCTACAGACTTGGATAAAGAAAGAGAAGATGATGATAGGGTGGCGTTGATGACAATTCATTTGGCGAAAGGATTGGAGTTCCCAGAGGTATTTATAGTCGGACTGGAGGAAAATTTATTCCCAAATGCCAAAAGTGTGCAATCCAGAACGGAGCTAGAGGAGGAAAGAAGATTGTTTTATGTGGCTCTTACACGAGCCGAAAAAAAGGCGTATCTATCGTATTGTGAAAACAGATATAAATGGGGAAGTCTAAATGATTGTGAACCGTCAAGATTTATAGAAGAAATTGATCAAAATTACTTGCATTACGACAATCAAGATTTTAAAGGTACTTCAAAAGTCAAAACCTATGTAGACCCTGATGTATTTGAAAGTATAATACAGAAAAGAATGGAGATGGCTCAGCAAAATAAACAAAATGTTGAAACGAATGTTCCAAAAAATTTGAACTACCAAGCAGAGCAAACGCCAATACGTAGACTCAAACGTATAAATTCTACAACAAATACTCCAACTGTAGGCACGTCAAAAATAAAGGAGGGCGATTTGGTAATGCACGAACGTTTCGGACAAGGAAAGGTGCTTTCGATAGAAGGAGTAGGGGCAGATAAAAAAGCTGAAATTCAGTTTGATACATCTGGAACCAAAAAACTCCTACTTCGTTTTGCCAAACTAGATATATTATACTAAATATTTATACGATTTTGATAAAAAACAACTTTAATTAAAAAAAAAATAATTAAAAATGAATACAAAAATTCTAATAATAGGGGCTTGTGGTCAGATAGGCACAGAATTAACCGCTAAATTAAGAGCTATTTATGGAGTTGAAAATGTAATAGCATCAGATGTCAGAAAGCTGAACAATTCGGTAGTAAATGATGGTATTTTTGAAGTTGTAAATGCTTTGGATTTCAATCAAATACAAGAACTTGTAGAAAAGTATAACATTACCGATGTGTACTTGATGGCGGCATTATTATCGGCTACTGCCGAAAAAAATCCTGCCTTTGCTTGGGATTTGAATATGAACTCGCTGTTTCATGTGCTAAATTTAGCCAAAGAAGGAAAAATCCAAAAAGTATTTTGGCCCTCGAGTATAGCTGTATTTGGAGTTACTACACCCAAATACAATACGCCTCAGTATACAATTATGGAACCATCAACAGTGTATGGAATCAGTAAACAAACGGGCGAAAGATGGTGCGAATATTATCATAATGTGTATGGTGTAGATGTCAGAAGTATCCGTTATCCAGGGCTTATCAGTTGGACTACACCTCCTGGGGGTGGCACTACCGATTATGCTGTAGATATTTATTACAAAGCCCTAGAACAGGGCAAGTACGAATGTTTTCTTTCAGAAGATACCGCACTTCCGATGATGTATATGGACGATGCTATCAAGGCTACAATTTCGATTATGCAAGCACCTAAAGAGCAAATCAAAATTCGTTCGTCTTACAATTTGTCAGCTATATCATTTACCCCAAAAGAGATTGCTGCCGAAATTAAAAAGCATATTCCTAATTTTCAGATTACATATCAACCTGATTTCAGACAAAAAATTGCAGACAGTTGGCCAAGTAGTATAGACGATAGCAACGCTCAGCAAGATTGGAATTGGAAGTTTGATTACGATTTAGAAAAGATGACTAACGTTATGTTAGAGAATCTCAAGGAAAAAATATCGAAATAAAACGGTCAGATTCTGATAGTTTTTGTATACGTAAAAAGAGGTTGTTTTTGATAGGAAACAACCTCTTTTTGTCAATTAAAAGTTTATGTTTTAGAAGAAAATTATTCTCGGGTCGAACCAAATACCCTCCAAGCCCAGTACAACAGATTCGCCAATGCTCCTAGGGCTGCCACAAGGTAGGTTCTAGCTGCCCATTTTAAAGAATCTTCGGCTCCTTCATATTCTTGTTGTGATACCATATTCTTGTTCTTTAACCAAGCTAAGGCTCTGTTACTAGCATCGTATTCTACAGGTAGGGTTACAAAACTAAACAAGGTAGCTACTCCCATAAATACCAACCCTAATATGGCTACATAGAATCCGATTCCACTTTGCGAAGCCGCTCCCAAGATCAATCCGCCAATTACCAACCATTGAGATAGTCCTGAAGCAACTCCGATTACAGGTACCATTTTCGAACGCATTTGTAACCAATTGTAAGCGGTAGCATGTTGCACAGCGTGTCCTACTTCGTGGGCAGCCACAGCCGCAGCCGCAGCATTGCGTTGGTTGTACACAGCCTCGCTCAAATTAACCGTTTTGTTGGTTGGGTTGTAATGGTCTGTAAGTCTACCAGGCGTAGATATGACCTTAACATCATAGATTCCATGGTCAGCCAACATTTTTTCCGCAATTTCAGCACCGCTCATACCATTGCGAAGATGAATTTTTGAATATTGTTCAAATTTACTTTTTAGCCTAGCACTCACCAGCCAACTACATAGAGCAATAACTCCAATCAATACATAATATCCTATCATAAGTATAAATTTTTCTAGGGGTTAAAATTACAAAAAATATATCAAAAAGCAAACCATTTTTGATTTATGTCAAAAAGTCATATCGTTTTTGAGGTTTTTATGGTTGTTTATAAAAAATAATAAAAAAGTAGTTATCTGTCTGATAAAGATTGTAAATTTGGACTTTTATATGTAAAAAATAAAGATAAATGGACTTTTTAACCATTCTTTTTATAATAATTGCTTTAATTATTTCGGTATTGGTAGCAGGATACCAATATCTATATAAGTGCAAAGAAAAATCAAAGGTTGTCAAACTCTTGTTTGTTGTCCGTACTTTGGTGATATTCACTATTTTGATGTTGTTGCTTAATCCGAAAGTGGTTCGAAATACCTATCAAATTATCAAACCTATTTTGGTAATAGCTGTTGATAATTCTCGGTCTATCAGTGAATTAGGAGCTAGTCAGACCGCTGTAGAATTAAAAGATAAATTATCGTTGAACAATGATTTAAAGCAAAAATTTGATGTTCAGGTGGTAACTTTTGATAATCAGATAGGTTATGATTCTATAAATTTTAAAGGAAATCATACCAGAATAGATAAATTAGGAAAAGAATTAAAGGCTATTCATAAAAATAAGACCTATCCTACAATTCTGCTTTCAGATGGTAATCAAACTATGGGCGAGGACTATCTGTATGCTTTTGACCAACGAAATGCTGTGTATCCAGTTGTATTGGGAGATACATTAATGTATGCAGATCTTAAAATTGATAAACTTAATGCTAATAGGTATGTTTATCTGAAGAATAAGTTTCCTATAGAAGTGCTGTTTTCAGGTTATACCCCAAAGGAGATAGCTACACATTGGGGCGTTAGACTCTCAGGACAAACCATTTTTAGAGAGAAAATAAATTTTAACAAAAATCAAAATACATTTTCAAAAGAGATTCATATAGAGGCAACCAAGGTAGGGAGGCATGTATACGAGGTGTTTATAGAAAATTTTGAAGGTGAGGTTAATACTTATAATAATGTAAAGAAGATTGTTGTTGAGGTTATTGATCAGAAAAAGCAAATAGCCATAATTAGTAGTATAAACCATCCTGATTTGGGCATGTTTAGACGTGCCATTGAGTCTGTTGAACAACATCAAGTCAATATTCTTAAACCCGAAGAAGTTGTTGATTTGAACAAATATGACGCTGTGATTGTGTATCAGCCCAATCAAAAATTTCAGAAAATATTTGAACAGTTAAACAAAAACAATATCAGTTATTTTGCCATAGCAGGTAAACATACCGATTATCAAGTGTTTAACAATGGGCAATCTTTAATAAAAATTAATTCGACTGTACAAACAGAGGATTTTACAGCACTTTATCGAGCTGATTTTACAAACTTTGTACAGACCGATTTGGGTTTTTCCAGATTTCCACCTCTTGAGCAAACTTTTTCAAATATCGAAATCAATAAGAATATTCAGATTTTGCTTGAATCAAAAATTAGAGGAATTAATACCGAAAAGCCGATGTTATTCTTTTCAGATATTAACAATCAACGCGTTGCGGTATTGCTTGGCGAGGGAATTTGGCGTTGGCGTTTGCAACATTTTGTGCAACACAATTCGTTTGAGGAGTTCGATTTGTTTATAAACAAAATCATGCAATTCCTTTCAACTCAAAATAACAAAAGGTCATTAATTGTTAATCATGAGGATTTTTATTATCAGGGCGATAATATAACCATATCGGCACAGTATTTTAATAAAAATTACGAATTTGAACACAATGCCAAATTGACGATTTCGATTAAAAATAAAGAGGACAATCAGACAAAGATGTATGATTTGTTTAAGGCTAATAATCATTATAGGATAAATCTGGACGGACTGACACCTGGAGAATATCTTTTTGTAGTTCAGGAAGAATCAAGCAAACAGCTGTACAACGGAGCTTTTGAGGTAATTGATTTTGATTTAGAAAAACAATTTGTAAACGCCAATTATGCCAAACTTTCAAATTTGGCAGCACAAACACAAGGAAAAGTATTCCTACCAACCGATGTTGATAACTTGATTAAGCATCTTGCAGAGGAGGAATTGTACAAATCAGTACAGAAACAACAAGTCAAAAAAAGTCCGCTTGTATATTTTTGGGCATTATTATTGCTGTTAGTAACGCTACTTTCAATTGAGTGGTTTGTACGAAAGTTTAATGGTTTGTTGTAGAAAATAAAATCTTAGAAAATGAATAGTATTATTCAATTACTTCCAGATCATGTGGCTAATCAGATTGCAGCGGGAGAGGTAGTTCAACGACCAGCTTCGGTAGTTAAAGAACTCCTCGAAAATGCCATTGATGCCAAAAGTACTGACATCAAATTAATAGTAAAAGATGGAGGTAAATCACTTATCCAAGTAATTGATAATGGGATAGGTATGAGCATAACCGATGCTAGGTTGTGTTTTGAACGTCATGCAACCTCTAAGATTCGTATTGCAGAGGATTTATTTAATCTAAGCACCAAAGGATTTAGAGGGGAGGCATTGGCTTCTATTGCAGCTATAGCTCAGGTAGATATGGTAACCAAACAGGCCGATGATGAACTCGGTACTCAGATTATTATTGAGGGAAGTAAGGTATTATCACAAGATAAGATTGTATGTGCCAAAGGTACGTCATTTTCGGTTAAAAATTTATTTTTTAATATTCCTGCTCGTAGAAACTTTCTCAAATCAGATGCCGTTGAAATGCGTCATATTATAGATGAATTTCACAGGGTGGCATTGGCTCATCCCGATATATCTTTTTCGTTGTATTCTAATGGTAATGAGTTGTTTAAGTTGCCTGTTAGCAATTTGCGACAGCGTATAGTAAACATTTTTGGAGGCAAAACTAATGAAAAACTGGTTCCTATCACCGAAGAAACAGAAATTGTAACTATCAAAGGTTTTGTAGGCAAGCCCGAATATAGTAAGAAGAACAAAGGAGAGCAGTTTTTTTTTGTAAATGATCGTTTTATAAAAAATGGTTATTTGCATCATGCCGTTATGAACGCCTATGAGGGACTGCTCAAAGAAGGGCTGCAACCAGCTTATTTTATTTATTTGTACGTACCTAAAGATTCTTTAGACATCAATATACACCCAACCAAAACAGAGGTTAAGTTTGAAGATGAGCAATTGCTGTACGCCATTCTTAGAGCTACCATAAAACACAGTTTGGGGCAGTTTAATATAATGCCTGTGTTGGATTTTGACAAAGATCCTAGCCTTGAAGTTCCGTATGATTATTTTCAAAAAGAAATAGAAGACCCTCTAATTCAGGTAGATGCTTCGTACAATCCATTTACGATTACCAATTCCGAAAAGCAGTCGGATACAATCCCTACTTTCAAAAGTAAGATTAATCGGGACGCATCTTGGCAAGCTCTATATGTTGATGTTGCAAAAGAAAAAACCAATCCTTTACCCACTTTTTCGATAGAAGAGGATCAAACCATAGAGCCTCTTTTTGATAAAGAATACCACGATGTGGGGCAGGATTCGGTTCTGACGTATCAAATTCAGAAAAAATATATAGTAAACCCCATAAAATCAGGACTTTTAATTATTAATCAACAAAGGGCTCATCAGCGTATTTTGTACGAAAATATTCTGACAAAGATGACAACACGTCAGACGGGAACTCAAAAATTGCTTTTTCCAATCGAATTGATTTATTCTCAGAACGAGACGGCAATACTTAAAGAAATACAGAGTACCCTCGAATACATCGGATTTGAATTTGAACAAATAACAAATGATGATGTGGTCATTAATGGATTGCCTGTAGAAATAAAACCTGAACAGGTGTCGTACATTTTAGAAACGCTTATTTACGATTATAAAGAGGGATTTGCGAATGATTTTTCCAGAAATGACACCATAGCCCGATCATTGTCAAATAGTATGTCTGTAAAAAATGGACAAATATTGAATCAAGATGAACAGTTAAATATTGTTAATCAATTGTTTGCATGTAAAGAACCCGACCTTTCGCCTTTTTCTAAAAAGGTTTTTATCACCATTACAGCAGACGAATTGGAAAGAAAATTTTAAATTTATCACAGAAAAAGAATTGTATTGAATGAACAAGACAGATATTAATATAATTAAACAAAAGTTAGAAACAAAACAACAAATTGTAATTGTACACCATAAAAATCCAGATGGAGATGCTTTGGGTAGTTCGTTGAGTTTGAGTATGTTACTCAAAAAACTTGGTCATCAAGTAAATGTAATCTCACCGAATGATTATCCTGAATACATAGGGTGGTTGCCCGAGGCTGATCAGATTTGTGTGTTTGATACCCATAGAGCAGTGGCAGAGCAGTTGATTGCAGAGGCAACTGTAATTTTTACTTTGGATTTTAATGCCTTACATAGAGTAGGTGAGGATTTGGAAGTCATACTTTCGGTCAAAAAAGCCTTTTTTGCAATGATTGATCATCATCAAAATCCAGATGACTATGCCGATTACATTTTTTCTGACACGCAATATGGTTCGACTTGTCAGATGATTTATCATTTTGCAGAGCAGTTAAACTTGCTTGAATTGTTGGATAAGGATATTGCAACCTGTATTTATACTGGTATTGTAACTGATTCGGGGTCGTTTAAATTTCCGCGAACCACCGCTACTTTGCATAGAGTAGTTGCAACGCTTATTGATATTGGTGTTGATAATGTACTGATACACAATTTGTTGTTTGATAATAGTTCGTATAGTAGACTTAAATTATTGGGTCGAGCATTGGAGAAAATGGTGATTTTGGAAGATTTGCAATCCGCCTATATTGTACTTACAAAAGAAGATTTAGAGCAATGTGGATATAAAAAAGGAGATTCTGAAGGAATGGTAAACTATCCACTTACCATTAAAGGAATTAATTTTTCAGCATTTTTTATGGAAAATGACGTAGAATCAGACGTTCGTATATCGTTCCGTTCGTTGGGAGATTTTGACGTGAACTTATTTGCACAAAACTTTAATGGAGGTGGACACAAAAATGCAGCAGGAGCCAGAAGCAAATTATCATTAGCCGATACGGTTGAAAAATTTAAAGAAATAGTAAAAAAAAATAATCCTAAAACACAGAATGTATGAATAAGATGATGTTGATTCTGTCGGTATTATTGGTGGGTTGTTCCTCAAGGGAAGAGCCGCGTAAGCCTGTGTCCAGAGCTTCAGGTTCGTTTTTAAAACAATCCATTGAAATAGGAGTTGAACAAAAAGAAGGGGAAGAGAAAATATTTGATTCGATTATAAAAGCCAATCCTGACAAGGAATATCACCTCTCTCAAAAAGGGTATTGGTATACTTTTATTGAAAAAAATGAGAGTGAGGATTATTACCCTAAAGCTGGGGATTTGGTTTATTTTGAATCGGAAGTATTGAGTGTTGTGGGAGATACCATTTATAAATTTGGCGATTTGTCCGAACGCGAGTATATGGTTGATAAAGAAGATATTATCATCGGACTCAGAGATGGAATAAAACGTATGAAAAAAGCAGAAAAGGTACAGTTTTTGCTCCCTTCGCATATTGCTTACGGTTATGTAGGCGACAAAAATAGAATTGGAATGAATGTTCCGTTATTATATACTGTAAAAGTTAATGATATTAAGAAGAAAGAAGATAGAACTAATTAAAATAAATTAATGAAGAAGATGACAAATTTTTTAATTGCAACTATTGCACTTTTGTTTTCTTGCTCCGATAAATCAGAGCAAGATAGTGGTATCTTTGCTGATATTCAGACCACTAAAGGCGTGATTACCGTAGAATTAGAGTACGAAAAAACCCCTGTTACGGTGGCTAATTTTATCACTTTGGCCGAAGGTACAAATCCTTTTGTAAAGCCCGAATATAAGGGGAAAAAATTCTATGATGGGCTTAATTTTCATCGCGTAATAGCTGATTTTATGATTCAAGGCGGTTGCCCTGAAGGTTCAGGTAGGGGAGAGCCAGGTTACAGATTTATAGATGAAATTACAGACCTCAAACACAACAGAGCAGGTACGTTGTCGATGGCTAATTCAGGTCCTCAAACCAATGGAAGTCAGTTTTTTATCACACATAAAGACACACCGTGGCTCGATGGCAAACACACTGTGTTTGGTTATGTAGTTAAAGGACAAGATGTGGTTGATAAAATAGCTCAGAATGATAAAATTGAAAAAATAACAATCATTCGTAAAGGGAAGACAGCCGAGAATTTTGATGCAGTAAAGGTATTTTCGGATTATTTTAAGGAAAGAACCGAAAAGGAAAAAGCTGAAAAAGAAAAAACGGCTAAAATGCGAGCTGAAAAAATGGAATATTTTAAAAATATCAAGGCTAAATCCTCTAAAACGAAATCGGGATTGGAATATACAATTATAGAAAAGGGGACAGGAAAAAAGCCTAATATGGAGCAAGATGTGTATATACATTATGCAGGATTTTTAGAAGATGGGACTATTTTTGATACCTCTATGAAAGAAATTGCACAAGAATTTCAGGTATTAGATGCCAGTAGATCTTATACACCTTTTTCGTATAAGTTAAAAAACAAAACAGGGCTTATACCAGGATTTCTAGAAGGTTTAGAGCTTATGAATTTTGGTGATAAAGCCGTGTTGTTTATTCCAGCTCATTTGGGGTACGGAAAAACAAGAATGGGGCCTATACCTGCAAACTCGAATCTGATATTTATAATACAACTGCTCGAAAAACCTTAATAATTATTATTTTGAAAAAACGAAAAAAGCCAAAAATCACAATTGATTTTTGGCTTTTTTCGTTTTAATGAATATTTTGTCAAATAAGTTAGATAACTTCAATGATTATTTCTTTTCAATCTGCTTAAGGTTTTCCATTTTCTTTTTTTGTAGGAATCCATAAATATCCTCAAGGTGTTCTGTGATTCGTCCTCCTCCAAATTCGTAAACTTTGCTTACTAGTCCGTCTAAAAAGTCGCGATCGTGAGATACCACAATCAGCGTACCATCAAACTCGTTAAGAGCTTGTTTTAAAATGTCTTTGGTTCGCATATCCAAATGATTGGTAGGCTCATCAAGAATTAGTAAATTTACAGGTTCAAGCAAGAGTTTAATCATTGCCAAGCGGGTGCGTTCACCTCCCGAGAGTACTTTGACCTTTTTTTCACTTGCCTCTTTGTCAAACATAAAAGCTCCTAATATATCGCGAATTTTGGTGCGTATGTCTCCTTTGGCTATGTCGTCAATGGTCTGAAATACAGATAGTTCCTCGTCAAGTAGTGATGCTTGATTTTGAGCAAAATAACCTATCTGTACATTATGTCCGAGTGTGAGCGTTCCTTCGTGTTCGATTTCCTGCATCAGACATTTTACAAAGGTAGATTTTCCTTCGCCATTACGCCCTACTAAGGCTACTTTTTCGCCTCTTTTAATGGTAAAATTGGCTTTTGAAAATACCTTTTTGTCGCCATACGACTTGCCTATATCTTCGGCTATCACAGGATAATTTCCCGAACGTGGCGATGGCGGAAATTTCAGTCGAAGTGCAGAAGTATCTTCTTCATCAACCTCAATTATATCCAATTTTTCCAACATTTTTACGCGTGATTGCACTTGTAGAGTTTTGGAATACGTACCCTTAAAACGCTCAATAAACTCTTTGGTTTCGGCAATCATTTTTTGTTGGTCTTCAAATTGTTTTTGCTGTTGAGTGCGGCGTTCTTTGCGGAGTTCTAAATAGTGTGAATACTTGGCTTTGTAGTCATAAATACGCCCCATCGTAACCTCAATGGTACGATTGGTGATGTTGTCCACAAAAGCCCGGTCGTGCGAAATTAACACTACGGCTTTGGCGGTGTTGATCAAGAAATCTTCGAACCATTCTATGGAATCAATATCCAAATGGTTGGTAGGCTCGTCAAGAAGCAATACGTCTGGGTTTTGCAAAAGCAGTTTGGCTAATTCGATACGCATACGCCACCCACCACTAAATTCATCTGTTTGGCGATGAAAATCTTCACGAGTAAATCCCAATCCGAGTAGTGTTTTTTCAATATCTGCTTCAAAATTCGTATCCTCAATGCTGTAGAACTTTTCGCTCAGTACAGACACCTCTTCGATGAGTTTCATATAATCATCGGACTCATAATCAGTGCGAACCGTAAGCTCGTTATTGAGTTCTTCAATGCGTTTTTCCATTTGGTGCAAATGAGCAAATGCTTGGGCTGTTTCCTCAAATACGGTACGCCCATCATTGGTCATTAGGTGCTGTGGCAGGTAGGCGATGGTAAAATCTTTGGGGTAGGAAACGCTTCCTTTAGAAGGTTCACGCACACCAGCCAATATTTTGAGTAAGGTTGATTTTCCAGCTCCATTTTTTCCCATAAGGGCTATTCTGTCTTTTGGATTGATAACAAAAGACACATCTGAAAATAGTGTTGTGCCGCCAAATTCTACGGCTAATCCGTTTACTGAAAGCATAGTACAAAACAGATTTTAGAATTGATAATAATAAAAAAGAAGTTCCTAAATATATAGAAACTTCTTTAATTATTTTGTTTTTAAATATTAGTTTACAGCAGCATCTAATTCTGCACCAGCCTTAAATTTCACTACATTTTTAGCAGCGATTTCGATAGTCTTACCTGTTTGAGGGTTTCTACCTTCTCGAGCTTCTCTTTTAGAAACTGAGAATGAACCAAAACCAACAAGAGATACTTTTCCTCCTTCTTTCAAAGTTTTAGCTACATTTGCTGTTACAGACTCCAGAGCAAGTTTAGCAACTGCTTTTGACACTCCAGCATCAGCTGCAATAGCATCAATTAATTCTGATTTGTTCATAATTTTAAAGTTTATTTTTTAATTAATAAAGTAATATCTAAACAAAATTAGTTTATTTCTGATTTATTCCAAGCGTTAGGTTATTAAATATTTATTTTTGTTAATAACTTAAAAGGTTTGTTGATAAGTGTAGCGAATTATAGAGCCTTTGCATCATCTGAAAGCGTACTTCCATTGATAAATTCGATAATATTCATTTGTTTTTTTCCAGGGAATTGCAAACTTTCAATAGACAAAAAACCTTCTTTTGTAGCAATTTTCATTTCCTTTTTAGAGATAATTATTTTTCCTACCTCAAACTGATGTTTTTCAAATATTTTATTGGCTTTATAAAGTTTTACAGCCCATAGATTGTCGTGATCCATTATATTAGTCCAAGCCGATGGATAAGGAGCTAATCCTCTGATTTTGTTATAAATATTTTCCAAAGAATCATTCCAGTTGATTTTGGTATTTTCTTTGTTGAGTTTGTAGGCTGTTTTTAATTGTGCAGAATCGGTTTGTATCTGTAGTGTTAGGTTTAGGTTGTTATTTTCAATGAGTTCTAATGTTTCTAGCACAGCATCTTTGCCCAAATGAAGGAGTTTGTCGTGAAGTTCTCCAGCATTTTCAGTAGGTTCGATAGTTGTTTCTTTTTTGAGAATGATAGCACCAGTGTCAATTTTATCATCGATAAAAAAAGTTGTAACCCCCGTTTTGGATTCGCCATTAATAATAGCCCAATTGATAGGAGCTGCACCTCGATATTCAGGTAAAAGAGAGGCGTGTAGATTAAAAGTTCCTAATTGGGGAAGTTGCCACACCTCCTTTGGGAGCATTCTGAAAGCGACTACCACAAAAATATGGGCATTCAACGCTTTGAGCGATTCGATAAATGTCTGATCTTTAAGATTTGTAGGTTGTAATACAGGTAAGTTATGAGCAGTAGCATATTCTTTAACTTTAGACATACTGATTTTCTGACCTCTACCTGCGGGTTTGTCAGGGGCGGTAATAACACCTACAATATTGTGCTTAGATTTGTGTATAGTGTCTAGAATCCCAACAGCAAAGTCAGGAGTTCCCATAAAAACAATGTTTAGTTTGTTGATAGTCATAGATATACGGTTTTAAATTCGAATACCAGCAGAAAGGTGTTCTTTATATTCTTTATTATTTTTAATAAATTTAACTACGATTGATGATATAGGTACGATGCGTAATTTTTGTGATATACAATCGTCTAAGATGTTTTGTATGAATATATTAGTTTCTTGTTCTGTAAAACTGTCAGGTATTATTGTTTTACCCAAAAAGATTTTCTTATCTTGTATCGAATATTCAACAGATGCCGTATGTTTAGCTATCTTGGTTTGATATTGGTTGAGTATTTTATTATTGATTAGTTCGCTCATAAGATTTATTTTAGGTTACAAAGTTAATAAATTATTGATTTCTAACGAAAGATAAGTTTTTTAAGAAAAACCCTTGAAGTTAAATGTTTGTATAATAGTGTTTTATGGGATATGAATGATGAAAAATATTATTTGATGTAACAAAATAAGACAAGATTCGTCTTAATAGATATAGGTTATTATTAAATCGACAACCTTAAATTACAGAGACATACGGAAGCAAGATGGCTCAAAAAAGCAAGAAAACTTACTTTGATTACAAAAAACAAATTGCGGTGGACGACAGTCTCCGTTATTTTTCACATTTAGGGGATTAGACTTTTATTTTCAATTACAATTTGAAATGAACGAGCGTTTTGAGTTTATCTGTTATCATTAATGATATGATAAATATTCATTAAAAAATTTAACATTTAAGCTTTTTTAGATATGGAAAAAAATAATATTGATTTACTAATATATTTTCTGTATCTTTGCATTTTAAAATCAGCGAAATGGAAAAATTTGAAGGCAAAAACTTACTAAACTTTATCA
>JAUMYH010000052.1 GCA_030528745.1 Bacteroidota bacterium | reverse complement strand
AAATCAAAAACCTCTTGCCCATCGCCATTTTGCTCACAAAGCAAATAATCCGTAACAGCAGTATTTAGATTCGGAATAGCGTGAACTACGAGATTCACAAAAGTAGTTGTATACGCTCCTGCTGTGGTCTGATCTTCGGCTCTGATATACACTACCTGCGTTGTTCCATTGGCATTCACAATAATAGTAGTACCTATCGGATTTGTTCCTGCATCGGCATCGGCTTGTGAATTGTAAAAAGTATAGTTAAAACCTATAGAAGGCAGATAATTAGCCGCTATGGTTGCAAGATTTATGGTGTTAAATCCGTTGTTATCCTCATCACATTCTACTACATCGGGCGGTTGCGATACCGAGCAATCTACCGTGAGGTTGAAGGTAGTATTATCAAAACAACCAGGATTACCCACCGAGGCTATGTATACATAAATCAACTCATCTTCTGTAATGCAATAATTTTGCGGATTCGGAATCGGATTAGAGCCTGTATCAGCATCTATCTGATTGGTATGAAACGATACAATATAATCCGAAGGATTGCCTGCTGTAAGTATTGTAGGTATTGTAGCAGTCAAATCAAAACACGGATTACAAGCCGAAGGCGGTCCTTGTATATCTGGTACGTTATAATTAATTTGAGGTACTTCTCCTATAAGTACATTAACAGTATCACTATAATCCTGATCACAGTGTTCTGCACTTGCTACCACTGTATAAGTTCCCGATTGCGTTACAGTAATTGAAGCATCTGTAGAATTGTATATCAAAGGGATATTATTCCCCATAACATCTTGACCTGTCCATATAAAGGTTATTGCTCCAAGACCAACTCCTGTTCCTGCTGCATCTCCAAAGGTAGCCTCAAGTGTAACAGAAGATAATCCTACTGCTCCACACATATTAATATCCATACCTAAATCTACCGCACACACGATATCACAACTGGTAGAACCTGTTCCTCCTGTTTGTTGTAAAGAAATGCTCCCTGGCTGATTTCCATAATTGGTAATCAAAAACACATATATCTGCCCTGTTTGTGCATTCGGAATATTTACTTGCTCTGTCGCATCAGATAAATAACTACAATCTACACAATTAAGATGTGGATCTTGCTGTACATTAGTATGAGCTTGGGATAGGCTTGAAAAAGGACCCCAAACCAAAAAGTCCACATCCAAAGGACCTCCTGCATTAGAAGTTTGAGAAAGGGTAAACTCCAAATTTCCTGGATTATCAATTTGCATATAATACCAAGACGCATTAGGTGTTGTCGCTAAGCAACTGATAGCTCCCATACCAGGTCCCCCTGTTCCAGCACCAGGCGTGTGCGTATTCTCAAACGTAAGAGCACCACTTCCTGCACAAAAAGGATTTATAGCAGAACTATTATCAGCATTAATAGGAACAACCCAATTATTAAGACTATTATAAGTCCCACATTGACCATATCCCAAATAACTCAAAAACAACATCAACATCAGTACAATGTTGTTTTGTAAAATATTTTTTTTCATAATATTTAAAGTTTTTTCTTAAACAAATTGTTCAAATTTCCAATCTGTAACCTCAGTGCATTTGCCCTTAGTGATTATGGCTCTCCAACGCAAACACTTAGCGTTCAAATCCAAATGTTCTATTCTTAATTGTTTTACGGATTTATCATCGAACCTATAGGTTCTGAGTTCACCCCTATTGATTCCTTCCAGTTTGTCCCAACAAGCATCAAGAGGTTGCACTTCTATAACAACATGTACTTTCTTGTTTTTGGGAGTTGTATAACTCCATTCTACAAGTATATCATTGAGGTAATTCGCACCCATTTCTGTACGCGAGTCCACCTTAAAATTTTCCACACAAGCACTGTTTTTGTCTTGCGCCAAAGCAGGAATTATCGAAAACAACAACCCTAAAAGATAAAAGATAATCTTAACATGCATATTTTATATTTTAATTTATTAAACATTCTTTGCCAAAAATAGTTTTTACCTAAATAAAAACAAATATAGCAATTTATATCAATATAAAAAACGATATTTTTTGTTAATTATTACACCACAATATTTTAATGGTACTTTTCTCTTTTTTATACTTGTGGCTGTTAAGGGTAATTTGCTTCGAACACTTTGTTTGGCATTTGACAAACTACCAGTCCAAAACCTATACTAGGATTACAAAGGCTGTTTCTTGACTTTTTTCAAATTCAGCAAATTCAACGGATTAGGAGTTATCCCCAAGGTATTTTTGTGTGCAAAACGCACCAGCTCATCATAAAAAAGCGGTATTACTGGGGCGTTTTCTATGATGATACTATCCATTTGTATATACAATGCCATGCGTTTTTGACTATCGACTTCGTAAAAAGATTGTTCGTACAGACTATCAAAATCGCTGTTTTCAAAATGGGTGTAATTCGGACCATTTGGGGCTTTGTTCTGGCTGTAAAACAACGACAGATAGTTTTGAGCATCAGGATAATCGGCTATCCAACTTCCTCTAAAAAAGGACACCTTACCTGTTGCCATTCCTTGACGCAGTGCCGCATTGGGCATTATATCAATAGCCACCTCAATTCCTATCTTTTGCCATTGCCTTTGCAAATACTCGGCTATATCCAAATAGGAGCTGTTGGTGCTCAAAGTAAGGTTGATTTGTTGGGTGTTTTTTTCTTTTTTGTACTGCTCAACAAGGCTTTTGGCAAGGTTAATATCGTACCTAAACCCCTGTGGATACCGCCCCAAAAGCCCCTCTGGAACAAACCCTTGATGAGCGGGAATACCCATATTATTACGCAAATACAACACCATTTCCTGTCTGTCAAAGCCGTAATTCAACGCCTTGCGAATGCGTTTGTCGTGTAAGGGGTCGTCAATGCTCTGTGGTCTAAAGCCCAAATATTCCGTGTTGAGATAAGCCCCCCGATACATCTGTATATCATCGGTGTATTTGGGTCTGAGTTTGCCTTCATTGTCTATAATCTCATCTTTGTAGGAGCTATCCAAACCTGAAATAAAATCTGTTTTGTTTTGCACAAAATTCAAAAAGCTACTTTGCTTATCGGGCAGAAAGGTAATTGCCACCGCCTCCAGATACGGCAATCTGTAGCCTTGTTCATCTTGTTCAAAATAAGAAGGATTTTTACGAAGTACCAGTTTTACGTTTTCTTTCCAAATCTTAAAGGCAAAAGGCCCTGTTCCTATAGGATTTTTTCGGAAATCGCGTCCGTCGTTGAATCCTTCGTGCGGAATTACCGAGGCATATTTCATCGATAACAATCCTAAAAAGGCAGGAAAAGGTTTGTGTAATTCTATCTGAAAAAGGGTGTCGTTCACTGCCTTCATTTGCTTTACCTCTCGCAAAATCCACGCCCCTGAAGAAGCCACCTTCGAATCCTGCAACCTCTGGAGGCTGTACAGCACATCGTGGCTTACCAATTTTCTTTTTTTACCTCCAAACACCTCATTGTCATGAAAATACACATCATCACGAAGCGTAAACAAATACCGCAAACCATCGTCCGATATGACCCACGACTTTGCCAAATCGGGCCGCACCTGAAGGCTGTCATCAAGCTGAACCAAGGTATTAAACAATTGGTTTGCCACCCATATTTCGGCTTGAGTACGAGCAAAGGCAGGGTCTAAACTGGTCAGATTGGCACTTTCGTTGTACCGAAACACCTTATCCAAATCCTGATTTGCCCTATCCTTACAGCAAACAAATAACAAGGCTACAAATACGGAATATAATCTATACATCAAGAAAAAATCCCAGTTTCTTTTTTATACAAAGCGTATTTACCTCCGCCAATCATAGCCAATCCCAACGATGCAAACATATAAAGCAAATTGAGTTCTACCACCAATCCGCCGTGTTCTGTGGTTTTGAATCCACTAAATCCAAATACCAAATAAATAGAAAATATCATAGTTATAGCCACCAAATACGCAGATATACGCGTAGCAACACCAAAAAGAATACACAAGGGAGCTATCACCTCTCCCAAAAAAGCTCCTATCCATAGCATCTCGGGCAATTTATTTTGTATCAACAACTGTTTTATACCACCAAATCCGTAGTACAACTTGTTTATGCCATGAAAAAGCGTCAGTCCTCCAATCCCTATCCGCAAGAATAACTTTCCTAAATCAGGATTTATCAATTTCATTATCAGTGTAATTTAGAATCACAAAGATAATGATATTTGTAAAAAGAGCAAAACTTAGATTCGCCCCAATATTATTTTCCTATTTCAAAATCGAGCTGAGCCTTGACTTGCCGAGCTGCATCTGCTCCAAGTTGTTTATATTCAGCTCTACTAACCGATTTACGCACTTCTATTTTTTTGGTTCCATCAACCGAGAGCAATACACCCACAAAATCAATTTGTTCGTTATTTATCTTTGCTAAA
This sequence comes from Bacteroidota bacterium, assembly GCA_030528745.1. Taxonomy (GTDB): domain Bacteria; phylum Bacteroidota; class Bacteroidia; order Flavobacteriales; family Flavobacteriaceae; genus Flavobacterium. The sequence continues at coordinate 10,924 of JAUMYH010000052.1, read as the reverse complement.
GCCCCTATCGGAGCGGTACAACCTCCTTCAAGCTCCCTCAAAAAATCTTTTTCGACATACGTACAAACAGCTGTATCCGAGTGGTTTATCTTGGAAGTTTCCGACACGCAATAGTCATCATCTGCTCTGGCCACCACCATAATTGCTCCTTGCGATGGTGCTGGTATCATCCAATCCAATACCATCACATTTTGAGGCGTTACGGCTATGCGTTCCAAACCTGCTTGGGCAAAAATAGCCCCATTCCAATTGCTGTCGGATAGCTTTTGTAATCGGGTATTTATATTTCCTCTTAAATCTGTAATCTGATGCGTTGGAAATTTGTTGAGCCATTGGGCTTTACGCCTTAAGCTGCCCGTTGCCACCAAGGCATATTGTTGATCCAAAAAATCAAGCGTATCTTTGTACACCAACATATCGTATACCGAGGCACGTTCCAAAACTGCTGTTTGCACAATCCCTTTAGCCAATTGTGTAGGTACATCTTTCATAGAGTGTACGGCAATGTCTATTTCGTTGTTCAGCAGTGCTATATCTATATTTTTGGTAAAAACACCTGTAATTCCTAATTCGTACAATGGTTTGTCCAAAATAATATCGCCTTGCGATTTTACTTTTACAATCTGGGTTTTGCATCCTTGTTTGTGTAACAAATCGGCAACGGTATGTGCCTGCCACAATGCCAATTGACTATCTCTAGTGCCTATGCGTATTGTTTTCAAAATAAACTATTTAGATGATGTTTCAAGACCAAACACTTTTTCTATAAGTGAAATACTATCCGTAAGTTGAGCTTCTTCGCTTTTGAGGTGATTGGCAAATTGGGTCGTGATTTTTTGAATAATGCGATTCGAGATGATTTCAGCGTGTTCATGGTTAAAATTATCTATTTTTTTACGTTGAAAATCCAACTCAATTTCTTTAAAAAGATTCAATTTATCTTTTAGAGCGTTAATCGTTGGGGCAAACTTACGAGCATTTGCCCAACCGTCAAAATCTACTCTGACCTCTTCTATAATTTGTTCTGCATCTGTTACGTACTGCTTTCTGGATTCGAGTGTTGTATCGGTGATTTTTGACAACTCGTCAAGATGTACCAAATGCACATTCGGATGTTGAGCTAAGGCAGATTCTACATTCATCGGTATCGACAAATCCAATATCAACACAGGTTGTTGAGGGTTAAAATTTTTGGAAGTAATGGTTGGGTGTTCCGCTCCAGTTGCCACCACCAATATATCGGTTTGCAACAGCTCTTGCTCCAAGTTTTGATAATCCTTAACTACTAGATTGAGCTTTCCTGCTATTTCGTCTGCCTTTCTCTTTGTTCTATTAATAAGTGTGATATGCGAGTTTTTGGAATGTTTGACCAAGTTTTCACAAGTATTACGCCCTATTTTACCTGTTCCGAAGAGCAATATCTTTTTCTGACTTACCTCCGATACATTGTTCAGTATGTATTGCACTGAGGCAAACGATACCGATGTAGTGCCCGAACTCAATCCTGTTTCGTTTTTTACACGTCTACTTGCCTGTATTACAGCGTTTACCAATCGTTCTGTATAGGCTGTTGCGAGTCCCATATTTTTTGACAAAACGAACCCTGCTTTGATTTGCCCTACAATTTCAAAATCGCCAAGTATCTGACTATCAAGCCCTGTACCTACTTTGAATATATGTTTTACGGCATCTTGTTTTTTATGCACATAACCCACCGCCTGAAAGTCGTCCACTGTTCCTTGACTATTCTGGCACAACAGACGGATTAGCTCGTAAGGATGTTGAGCAAACCCATATATTTCGGTACGATTACAGGTCGAAATAATTATCAAGCCCTCCAATCCTATGGCTTTGGCTTGGTTCAATATATTTTCTTTTGCAGACTGATTCAGACTGAATTTTCCTCTTATTTCTGCATCAGCTTTCTGATAACTTAATCCTATACAATAAAATGTCTCGTGCTTGTTCATCTGTTCTTACATTTCTTCCAACCAGAAAAGTACGCAAAAGTAAAACGAATGTATATAGAAAAGTAACGACAAAAGTCCTTTTTTTATCGTTATAGGTTTATTCCCTTTCAGAAATGAGTTTTTATAGTACATTTGCATATAATTAAGGGTTGTATATAGATTAGTTCTAAATAACTTTCTTATCTTTGTTTTAATTTTTAGAAAAAAAATAACGCTATGAGTTCGACTCACGAAATATTTTTACAAGATGGTTTTTTGATTATAAAATTACAAAACTTTACCAAAGAGGCATTCACCTATCAGAGAGCTTCGGAGAGCAATTTGATACAATTTCACTTTGCCCTAAGAGGCAATTCGACACTGACATTCAATCAGGGCAACTATCAGCTCAAAGTAAGTGAAAGCAAATCTTTTCTGCTCTACAATCCTCAGACCGCCTTGCCGTTAAACATCACGCTCGAACCCGATGCTCAGTTTGTATCCGTTTTGATTCCTATTCAGAAGCTCCACCGACTATTCTCGGAACAGGCCGATTATATCCCTTTTTTGAGCAAAAACAACGAACTCAAAAAATTTTACAAAGAAGAAATCCTTAGTATACCTATCATACTGACTTTGAATCAAATTTTTCAGGTAGATTTTTCAAATCAATACAAAAAATTGTACCTCAAGGGCAAAATATACGAACTTTTGAGTCTTTATTTTGACGATAACGAAAACAACAACGCTGAGCAATGTCCTTTTTTGGCAGACGAAGAAAATGTACACAAAATCCGAAAAGCCAAAGACATCATCATTGCCAATATGTCCGAACCCCCTAGTTTACAAGAGTTGGCAGATAGCGTAGGCATTACACTCAAAAAACTCAAATTGGGATTTAAGCAAATCTATGGCGATAGCGTGTATGGTTTTTTACTTGATTATAAATTGCATTACGCTCAAAAACTTTTGGACAGTGGTTCGTACAATGTAAACGAGGTAGGACTTAAAATAGGATATAGCACCTCGAGCCATTTTATAGCTGCTTTCAAAAAGAAATTTGGTATCACGCCAAAAAAATACCTTTTGTCAATACATCCAACACTTAACTAATATATTATTTTATGTATCCATTAAAACGAACTCGAAGATTGCGTACCACCGAAGCCTTGCGTAATATGGTGCGAGAGACCATAGTAACTACAGACGATTTTATTGTGCCGCTGTTTGTAATTGAAGGCAAAAATATCAAGGAAGAAATTCCTTCGATGCCCAACTATTACCGTTACAGCCTTGATTTATTGGAAAAAGAAGTTAAAGAACTTTGGGCTTTAGGTTTAAAATCGGTATTGCTATTTTGCAAAGTTTCCGACCATCTTAAAGACAACCTCGGCAAAGAGGCCACAAACCCCAAAGGACTGATTCAACGAGCTATTCAGAGTGTCAAAAACGCTGCTCCTGAAATGATTGTGATGACAGATGTTGCTCTTGACCCCTTTTCGATTTACGGCCACGATGGCATCATTAAAGACGGACAAATCATCAATGATGCTACGGTAGATGTTCTTTGTAGAATGAGCCTTTCTCATGCCGAGGCTGGGGCAGATATTGTTGCTCCGAGTGATATGATGGACGGTCGTATTCTACGCATTCGCGAAACCTTGGAAGACGAAGGATTTCACAATGTAGGTATTATGGCCTATAGTGCCAAATATGCCTCTGCCTTTTATGGCCCATTCCGAGACGCTCTTGATAGTGCTCCTGTAGAGGCTCTTAACATACCGAAGAACAAACAAAGTTATCAGATGGATTACGCCAACCGAATCGAAGCCTTAAGAGAGGTCGAACTCGACATTGAGGAAGGAGCTGATATAGTGATGGTTAAACCAGGCTTATGTTATTTGGACATTGTACGAGAGGTCAAAAATATATCAAAAGTACCTGTATCGGTATATCAAGTATCGGGCGAATACGCTATGCTCAAGGCAGCCACCGAAAAAGGCTGGCTGGATCATGATGCCGTAATGATAGAACAATTATATGCCATCAAAAGAGCAGGTGCCGACCTTATTGCAAGTTATTTTGCAAAAGATTACGCCTTATATCTTGCTCAAAACAAATAATTTTGTACTTTTGCACAAACATACAAACAAGTAGATATGAAAAAGTTATTATTTGCATTATTAGTATTAGGAGGACTACACTCAACAAACGCTCAGTACAAAAGCGAAGTTAAGGTAAACATTGCTAACGTTATAGCTATTGCCTCTGTAGAATTGGGATACGAATACTTTTTGGACGACAATCAGTCTGTTGGTGCTGAATTTCACATCAACGATCGTTTTTCATATTTATTAGAATACAGCGACCGAAAGTTCAAAACCAATAGCTTCCTTGTAAACTATAATTATTATTTTTCGCCAGAAGAGAAAGGTAGTTTCTATGCTTATCCGTTCCTAAAATACCGTTTTGGTAAGCACGAAGATACCAGAGCAGGAAGGGAAGATACTCCTATGGATTCATTTATCATCGGACTTGGAATCGGTTATAAATGGGCTTGGAATGATAAATTTGCTATTGCTCCTTTTGTAAGCATTGCTCGTAACTTTTCTGAAAAGGTAAACGAACGTTTTTGGGCAGTAGAACCTAATGCAGGTATTTCGGTAGGATATCGTTTCTAAGATTTCCAAAAATAAACCCTATTTAGACAACCATCTTAGAAAAATCTGAGATGGTTGTTTGTTTAGAAATATGCACCAGAAGATAATCAAAACCATAGGCGACAACCATCTTTACGCAGCTATCAAACTTACAATAGCCTGTGTAGTTCCTTTCTTTTTTATCTCATCGGACAAAGACCTCTCCTATGCTTTTGCTTTTGCTATCGGAGCTGTACTTACTGCCTCGGTAGATATTCCTAGCGGTATTAAACACAAAATTACAGGCTTGTTATTGGGCTGTGTATCTGTTCCTTTACTTACTTTTGTGCTACAGTACTATATTGATATATGGTGGATTTTTTATCCTACGTTTGTACTTTCGGTGTTCGTTTCTGCTATGATAGGACTTTATGGACAACGTGCCAACACCTTATCATTTGCCTTACTCATAACCATAAGCCTCTCGTTTATACATAGTTATAAGAACGAGAAACTCCTATCGACATGCTTATTCTTATTTTTGGGAGGCATCGGATACGCCTTGCTTTCCATACTTTTTTATTACTTCAGACCCAACAGATACATCAATCTGGAAATTGCCAGTTGTATGCGTGTAACCGCAAAATACCTCTCGTACAGAGCTGAACTTTGGACTCCTGATGCCAATCGAGACACCATTACGCGTGAACTGCTCAATTTACAAATCAAACTTAACGAATTGCACGAATTTATCCGAGAATATACCATTCAGAACAAAGCCCACCTGACCAATTCTGAAAGCAATCGCAAATTGCTTATTTCGTTGAGTTCTCTTATCGATATTATGGAATTGGCAAGTGCTAATATATTCGACCATCAGAAAATTATCCGAATGTTCGACAAGGACAACACCATCATTTTGCAATATCAAAAATTAGCCTTAGGGCTATCACATACCTTGGAAGGGCTTTCATCACATATTGTAACCAACAACAAATACCACTCTCCTGTATTGCTTACCTCCGAGCTTCGGAATTTACGAATTTCGTTTAGTCAATATTGCGAAAAACACCAATTATCACAAACCTGTGAAACCTATCTCATTTTTCAGAACATACTCATCTATATCGAACAGCAAATCCAAAAAATTCGAGGGCTAGAACGCGTGTACAAAGGCAGGGTAAATGCTGACGAACTACGTGGCAAATACAAGGATATTGAAAAATTCCTTACACCTGAACACTACAAATTATCTATTTTAAAAGAAAATTTCAATTTTTCGTCTTCTCATTTCAGATATGCCTTACGCATTACCATAGCACTTTGTTTTGGTTTGGCTTTAGGCAAGGTATTACCCTTACAAAAGGCATATTGGATACTCCTTACCATCATTGTTATTATGCGTCCGGGTTATGGACTCACCAAACAACGAAGCAAAGAAAGGGTTTTGGGAACGCTTTTGGGCGGACTTATAGCTATTGTATTTTTGTATTTTACAAACAACACCACTACCATAGCTATAGTTACTATAATTACGATGATATTTGGCAATTGGTTGGCTTATTCCAATTATCGCATTGGGGTTACCTTTATTACCATTTATGTAATCCTAATTTATGGCATATTCAATCCTAATTATCAGAGTTTGTTGGTATATCGAATCATAGACACTTTGGTTGGAACTTTAATTGCCTTTTTGGCTACACATCTGTTATGGCCTTCGTGGGAATTTTTGAAAATCCGAGAACATCTGACCCAATCTATCGAAAGCGTTCAGAGGTACATTTCGGAAATCAACCACTACTATCATCGTAAAGGCGAACCAAGCACTGCCTACAAACTGGCTCGAAAACAAGCCTATATCGAAGTTGGAAATCTGATGGCATCGTTCCAAAGATTGACACAAGAGCCAAAAAGCAAACAACTCAACAAAGCCGAATTATACGAACTTGCCGTATTGAACCAAACTCTGGTATCGGTATCGGCTAGTATAGGCACTTATATACAATCTCATTTTACCTCCGAATCGTCCAAAGCCTTTGATTTGGTTATGCTTCAGGTAAACAACAATCTTGAACAAGCTCTCAACAAACAGACCAACAATGAACAACCATCCAGCCCTGCTCCTTTGTCATTTGCCCAACTCAGAACCATACGCGAAGAAGAAATTCAAGGCAATTATTCCGAGGAAATATACCAACAGAAGTTAGAAGAATCCAGATTGCTTATCGACCAACTTATGTGGATGATTAACCTTTCGGAAAAAATCAAACAGGTAAGTAGCAAATTGGCACAGTAATAACTGTCTGTTTTTCAGTTTTTTAAAAATAGCCCTCACAAACATTTCTCTATCTGCTCAAAAAATAATACTTTTGTAGACATAATTTTATGATTAGTTTTGAGATACTTTATCCAATTTTCATACTTAGGCAAAAATTATCACGGTTGGCAGGTACAACCCAACAAAATTACAGTACAACAAGAACTCACCCAAGCTGTATCTTTGCTTCTTAACGAAGAAATTTTACTGGTTGGGGCTGGGCGTACTGATAGTGGTGTACACGCCCGAAAAATGTATGCACATTTTGACGCTGAGCAACATCTGGATTCTCAACATTTGGTTAAACGGCTCAATAGTCTGCTTCCGAGCGATGTTGCCGTGCAGGAAATTTTTGAAGTAGACAATGATGCCCACGCCCGATTCGATGCAACCCAAAGAACATATCGGTACTATATCCACACCCAAAAAAATCCTTTTAAGGAAGATATTAGCTGGTATTTTAATAGACCCTTAAACATTGACCAGATGAATTTGGCTTGTAAAGAATTATTCTTACATACCGATTTTCAATGTTTTTCAAAGACAAATACCGATGTGTTTACTTACAATTGCCAAATCTACAAGGCTTTTTGGATACAAGATGGCTCTAATTTGGTGTTTACTATAACCGCAGATCGGTTCTTGCGAAATATGGTACGTGCAATTGTAGGCACTATGATTAACATCGGACTAGGCAAAACCACTCCAGAAGAATTTCGACAAATCATCAAGAGTAAGAATCGACAACAGGCTGGTTTTTCGGTTCCTGCACACGGATTATTTTTGGAAGACGTTGCTTATCCGTATATTGCACCACAAACTAACCCTTAAACTATGGCAACACTAGACAACAGAACACTTTTCAAAAGAATAATGGTCTTTGTAAAACCCTATGGTTGGCGATTTAGGCTAATCATTCTGTGGTCAATACTGCTGTCTATATTTGCTGCCCTTAGGCCTTATCTGCTAAAACAAACTGTAGATGAATATATTGAACCTAAGGATTCCTACGGACTACTCCTGTTCATCGTATCAATGGCGGTACTATTACTATTGGAGGTAATATCGCAATTCTTTTTTGTATATTGGTCCAATTGGCTTGGGCAGGACATTGTTAAGGACATTCGGAACAAACTCTTTGCTCATCTTTCCAATTTCCGTGTTCAATATTTTGACAACACGCCTGTAGGACAACTTGTTACACGCTCTGTTTTTGATATAGAATCTATTTCAAAAATATTCAGTCAGGGTTTGTTTATGATTATTAGCGATATTATGAAAATGTTCGTAACCATTGCTTTTATGTGTTACATGAACTGGAAATTGACCATCATTGTACTCCTATCATTTCCGTTGCTCATTTATATCATTCGGATTTTTCAACAAAAAATGAAAAAGGCCTTTGAAGAAGTGCGTACAGAGGTGTCTAACCTCAACATCTTTGTTCAAGAACGCCTTACAGGAATGAAGATTATACAGCTTTTTACCAGAGAAGATGTTGAATATCAAAATTTTAAATCCATCAACAGCAAACACCGAAAGGCTTGGCTAAAAAACATTTTGTACAATTCGATATTTTTTCCAGTGGCGGACATCATTGCCTCAATTACGCTAGGAACAGTGATTTGGTATGGTACACGCGATATTATCAATATGGGAAATACCACTATTGGCGATTTGATTACTTATTCGATGCTGGTAAATATGCTTTTTAATCCAATACGACATATAGCCGACAAATTTAACGAGATGCAGATGGGAATGATTGCCTCTAATCGTATATTTGACATACTCGACACAGACGAATCTCAGAATAATGGTTCGCTAAATATTCATAAAATCAAAGGAGATATACAATTCAAAAATGTACATTTTGCCTACAAACCCGAACAGCCTATACTTAGAGATATAAATTTGAACATCAAACAAGGGCAAACCATAGCTATAGTAGGAAGTACAGGTGCTGGTAAAACATCTATAATCAACCTTTTGAACAGATTTTATGAAATTGATTCTGGAGAAATTTTGATTGACGGTACAAACATTCAGGAATATACCCTCGATAGTTTACGCAAACGCATTGGGGTAGTACTGCAAGATGTGTTTCTGTTTGCTGACACCATTTACAACAATATCGCACTATTCAACCCTAACATCACTAAAGAACAGGTAATTGAGGCTGCCAAGCAGATAGGCGTACATAACTTTATCACCTCATTACCTGAGGGTTATGATTATAACGTGAAAGAACGTGGCAGTGTACTTTCGACTGGTCAAAGACAACTCATTGCCTTTTTGAGAGCCTATCTGAACAACCCCGACATTCTTATTTTGGACGAAGCCACCTCCTCAATAGATTCGCATTCGGAGCAACTCATTCAGAAGGCTACTAACATTCTTACTCAAAATCGTACCTCTATACTGATAGCACACCGATTAGCAACAATCGTAAAGGCTGATGTCATCGTAGTTATGGACAAAGGACATATAGTAGAGCAAGGTACGCATCAAGAGTTATTACAAAAAACAGACGGAATGTATCGAAAATTATACGAATCTCAGTTTTCTTAAGAAAAAGGCTTTTGTTCGTATATTTTTTGTATATTTGCATTATAATTTACAATCAATCTAAATTTCTTTTTATGAAAAACATTTTCAAAAGTATAGCATTGGCTACTATTACTGTAGCGGCTATTTCGTGTGGTGATAACAAAAAATCTACAGAAACAGTTCATGATCACGCAACTACAACTACCGAAACTACAGAACAAGCTCCTGTAGAAACTATGGAAGTAACTACCTCTATTGAGTTGGAAGGTGATGACAACATGAAGTTTAACAAAACCGCATTCAGCGTACCTGTGGGTCAGAAGGTAACCCTTAAACTTACACACACTGGAAAACAGCCAATTACATCAATGGGACACAACTTTGTTTTGTTGAAAAAAGGAGTTGCTGCTGCTGATTTTGGACAAAAAGCAGTTACTGCTGCCCAGACACAGTACATTCCTGTTGAGGAAAAAGACAACGTAATTGCACATACCAAAGTAATTGGTGGAGGAGAGTCTGACACTATCGAATTTACGATAGAAGAAGCTGGAGAATACGAATTCTTATGTTCGTTCCCTGGACATTACGGAGTTATGAATGGTAAAATCACTGCTGTTCAACAATAGTATTTTATACAAAAAGCCTCAGGATAACTTGAGGCTTTTTTCTTATTGAATAAGTATCTTATTATCAGAAAGGTATCCCAAAACTAATATAAAACATCTGTGTTGATAATTTGGATTTTGTTCCGTTTATGTCCATCCAACCACGGTCTATTTGCGACACGATACCAAATCCAGCACTTATCTGATTATACACCTTCAATTCGCTTCCTATTCTAAATTGAAATCCATAACTCCAGCCCGATTTGCTGTTTGTTCTCGAGCTGTTGTACGTTTCTATTCTTTCTTTCAGTAAAGTATTGCCATAAATTCCTATTTCTGACACCAAACTGATAGCTGTCTTATCGTCAAATGTATATAAATTTAGTTTGTTTGAAATACTCAACGGAATCAACAAATAGGTCTGTTGTAAATATTGAGGACTAACCCCCAAATAGCTATTGGCTAAAAAATTTGTAAAGCCTACTCCTATTCCAAATCTTAGATATTCTAACGGTTCTAAATTAAAACGAAGTTCTACATTATTGGCATTTCCTGTTGTCCTTATATTATTTTGCGGAGCCAATATGCCCACGCCTATCCTTCCGTCTAATTCTACTGAAAAAGGCTTTCTTTCTTCAACTTCTTGACCCATTGACGAAAGGCTAAACAATGCCACTAATCCTAAAATAATTTTTTTGATTTATAAATTTACATTCTGTATTTCTTTAATGGTTATCGGTTTATGCTTTATCATACGCAAAATGGTATTGTGAAAAATGTTGATTTTGCTTTGAGAACGATTTATTCGATAGCAAAATTCATTAAAATAACGTTCTATATGTTTCTTACTTACGTGTACCA
>JAUMYH010000160.1 GCA_030528745.1 Bacteroidota bacterium | reverse complement strand
AAAAAGGAGTGATGGAAGAACATATGATTTTGTATTATTTTAAAATTATAAACGGAAAAATTGTAGATTTCGGTAGAAATGAAGCTGGGTAAAATTATAATAGTACTAATTAGTTGTTTATTTTTCACTTCCTGCAAAAATATAACCTCTAAAAATGATTACTCAAAAAAAGTAATTGCAGATACAATTGTATCTGTATGTGATACATTTGATGAGGAAAAAAATGATTTTATCTGCCGAGAAAAACATATTTTTTACACGGATCGTCTTTTATTTCGAGGAAAAGATACGCTAATCTGTAAAGAAATTCATTTGTTATATGACACAGATAAAAAAAAGGAAAAAGAAAGTTATTTTGGCTATGTTTCTTCAACCGAAAAACATTTACTTCCTCTAATTGAAATTGGGTATCATCAAAACAAAAAATCATCGTTAATTTATTATTTTCAGAAAAAAGATAGCCTTATAATCTATGATAGAGACACAATAAAATGCAGAGAATTACATATCGCTTATGACGAAAACGAAAACATAAAAGAAAAAGGCTGTCAAAGTTGTGTGAGCAATAACGATATTTCAACAGGAATGTCCGTAGGGACTTGGTTTTACTACAAAAATGGTAAAATTTCACGAGAAGTATATTACCACAACGCTGAATTTGGAAAAGATTACATCAAGCACAGAATATATGATGAAAACGGAAATTACAAAGAAATTTATACCAACAACTTTGTATTGTATGAAACCGATAGTATCGTACTTTCACCACAAGAAATAAAAAGACGCATAAAATACCCTGAGAGGTAATAAAACTTTTTCTTCCGCTCAAATAAGGATAATTTTTATGAATTTATTATCGTTAGGATTGAAAACCACACGTGTCTTCATCGGTTCGCCTGCGAGTGAGTGTGCTATTTCTTTTTTACTCGTTTTTGCTTTTCTAATGGGAAAAATGAAATCAATGAAATGCTACAAAAAATTAAAATAGGTAATATCAATACAATAAATAGTTTTTTAATTTTCTGTTGCATTTTTATGTTTTGCATTTTGAATGTTATGTAAAAAATATAGCATATAATCAGGCATAACAACGGATTTAACAATGCTAATTTACCCGTTTTTCCTGCACCACTCCCATAACCCCATAAAAATCTTGGCAACCATTTCCCATAAAATGATAACCAAAATGAGGAAACGGAAAACCAATGCGAATTTCCCAAAGCGCATCTTTTTCTAAATAATAGTAAAAACTCCACAAGTAACCTATCAAGAACAAAAAAGATGTAACGAAGATTAATTTACAAATTTTTATGAGCATAATTTTTGGGGGTATGTTGTAAGAAGTATGATAGCATAAAAATTTAACAATCAGGGAAAAATGTAGTATTCTTGCCGAATGTGTAACTGTAATTACACTGCATTACCCAATCGACAAAACACAGAGATAGTAAAAAACGGAAAAAATTTTACGGAAAGTAAAAATTATCTTTGCAAGGATTGTCATCGCCAATTTGTAGGCGACCATCATTTACCCTATAAAGGCTGTT
>JAUMYH010000051.1 GCA_030528745.1 Bacteroidota bacterium | reverse complement strand
ATTGACATCAAACAGCTTAAAAAGAACCAAATTCAAACCTTTTTTGATGGCAATCGTTGGATTCTTTCCCGTAGGCAAAAAACGAGCAATCCTTCCAATGTTCGCATACTTCCCATTGCTCAAAAAATCATTGATAAATACGAATCCATCAGTAAAAATGACTTTGTATTTCCTGTTCCGAGCAACGCCTCTTGCAATCTTCATTTAAGAGAAATCTGTTTAAAGGCAGGTATTAACAAAACCCAACCACTGAGTTTTCATTGGGCAAGGCATACTTTCGGAACTTTATTCCTTACAGAGGGTGTTCCTTTGGAAAGTGTTAGTAAAATGATGGGACACAAGAATTTGAAAACCACACAGATTTATGCTAAAATCACCAATGAAAAAATCAGTAAGGATATGGAAAAAATCGCTTATAAATTCAATGATTTTGGTGAGCGATTAGTCGCTTCATTATAACGTAGTTGATTGTCTATCAAAGATATTCGATTTTAGTATTTACCGATACAGAGATTGTTTACAATTTTTGTATCGGTTTTTTTATTGGATTTTATTCGGCAGAGGAAGGCTACTTCATTTCATTTTAGTTAGTAATGGTGTGTGCGTTTGTTTATGGTATTTTCTCCTGTTTTATTTATGAGGTAAGAAGCCGATATGGGTGTTCGTTTTCGAGAGCAAAGGTATTTCTGTGTTTGTAACGCTGCCACAAGGTCAAGCCTTTGGTTTTCAAAAAAATCTCCACACCCGTTTTCAACAGGGGTTGTATTTTTTTGAAAAACCTTGTAGCCGCTAAACACAGACCTTTTAGGCTCTCGAAACGACAACCGCATATTCCGGCTCTTTATACGAATAAAAAAAATGTCGAAAATGATAAAAATGAACGCACTGCTTACTACTTGTTTTAATGAAACGACTTCGCTCTTCCTCTCATTGCCGAATTAAAAATTTTCAGATATAGAGAGCGGAAAAGCAAGGCGGACAAAACATTTCGCAAAACGCAACTCAAAACCCAAACATTCACACTCAAAAATAAAGAATATGACAAGAGAAAACACACCTATCGCCACAAGATTCGTATCATGGGGAGTATGTACTTTAAACCAATTAAAAGACACTCGTGCCTACATATTGCGTCAGAAAATCAATGAGAAACAGCCTCTGTCAAGAGCGGAGAAAAATTGGATAACCTACCAAGTCAATCACAATTCGTATTTCAAAAATGCCATTCCTGTTATGGGCTACCGATTTGATTTTTCGGATATCTTAAAAACTTTTTTGGTACTACAATATCAACAATGGCAAGAGTATAAAGCCCTTGACAAAACAAGCCTTCGGGCAATGCTTTGTGGGAAAATATCCCTTATAATAGAAATTAAAAAACTTTAAAATACACTAAATAGTATGAATATCATCGGAAGACTGACAAGCGATGCACAGGTGCAGACCTTGTCCAACAAAAAACAAGTTGTTAATTTTTCGGTAGCGGTCAATGATAACTACCGAAATAAAGAGGGAGAAACCATACAGCAAACCACGTATTTTGATTGTGCGTATTGGATAAGTGTCAATGTAGCTAAGATATTGACCAAAGGGGCTTTGGTGGAGCTTTCGGGCAGGGTCAGTGCAAGAGCTTGGATAAATGCACAAGGCGAACCCAAAGCAGGATTGAATTTTCATACCTCAAAAATCAAATTGCATCAAGTTAAAAAGTCGGAAGCAACCACCAACACGCAACCCCAAGAACAAAAGCACTCCACAACAACGGACGAAGATTTTGACGATTTACCTTTTTAAACATTTTAAAACCAAAGAGATATGAATTATATCCTAAATGAAATACGTATTTATGTAGGTACATATAAAAAATACAACGAGGGTAATTTATTTGGTAAATGGTTTACTTTATCGAACTATGATGATATAGAGGCGTTTTATGACGACTGCAAACGACTACATCAAGACGAAGAAGACCCCGAACTAATGTTCCAAGATTGGGAATGTCCTCCAATTTTTGACGGATTTATAGGCGAATGCCATTTGGAAGAAACTATTTTCGAAATCACTTCCCTTTTGGAAGCAAAGAGCGATGACGATATGGAAATCATACAAAATTATATGTATCTGACGGGAATACCCCTAAATGAGCAAACCATCGAAAAAGCCCAAGAGCGGTATATCGGTTATTTTTCGAGTGAAACCGAACTTGCCGAATATTATGTAGAAGAAACAGGACTACTCCAAAATATTCCTGATGAGGTGGCAATGTATTTTGATTATAAAGCCTATGCAAGGGATTTGGATTTTATGGAACACAATAACCACTATTTCTATAATTATTAACCTAAAACAACAAAAATGAAAATAGCAAACACAAATACAAAACATATCCTAATAAAAGCCCATACCAATAGCGATTGGGATACCTGCGACTTTGCCATCATTCAAATAGATGAAGCGTGGAAAAAGGAGTTAAAAAAACGGCTAAAATTAGTTGAGTTCATTGATGATATGCCTAACCTTGTTTCGGTTTTGTTTCGAGATAGTGCCGTGAGTTTTTACGCCACTAATGAAGATGACACGCCCCATATAGATACCCTTTTGGGGGACAAAAATTGGCAATTTGTGAGCCTCGAAAACAACGAAACGAACCATTTTAACACTCCCACAAGTACGCTGAATTTATATCAAATGGTAGTTTGTAAAGGAGGGTATGCCTACTTCCAAGCCTTTGGAAAACATACGGGGGAAGAATTTTACACAGATGATTTTAACCTTAATACACTCATAGAAAAATTATGACGATAAAAGATATAAATGGAAACATCGTGCAAGTAACCGACCTTGATAAGGCTTTACAACAAGCCGATGATTTTAGAAAATACAAACATACCGATAATAAACATATTTCTTTTGATAGAGAGCAAAAAGCCTATTGGGAAGATATGTATAAAAAATTGAAATAATTAAAAAAATAGTATTATGGATACCTCAAAAATGAAACGTATTTACATCGCCTACTTTACCGATAGTTGGCATAGTACCGATAGTCGTACTCTTATCCGAGTATGTTCTAACAAAGAAAAGGCTATTAAAGAGATTAAAGCCTACTGCAAAAAGTATCGAATTTCTTTTACCCAAGCAGACCAATATCATTTAGAAACCATAAGTCAAACCCAATGCAGTGAGCGAGATATGGAATTCGAAATCGATACCCAAACAATGGATTAACATTTTAAAAATTAGTCTTATGACCCACATAAAAACAACCGAATTTAAAGCCCTTTACGTGTTGGGAGAAATCGTACGAAATTTTGAAAAACTACATTTTTTGCAAATGCAAGACAACGACCGAGAGCAATTGCAAAAGGCACGGAAAATATTAGAGCGTATTATTCATAAAAACGGCTATCGAGTTGCATATCGCACTCAACAAGCCATTTGTAAAAAATAAAACCATTATAAAAACAAGTTAGTAATATTCAAAAAAGGAAGCATAATGGAAACGAATTTTTTTAATCAAATCGCAATGATGAATGTAGTGGGAACGCTACAAATGACCCTCCAACAAGGACAAAACGGACAATATATTGTGTCGGTATTACTACAAAACGACCAATGTAGCGACCCTGCCAAAAATGGTATTCCTCCCCTTGTATTAAAGGGAACGGCAGAGGAATTGGACGGCGGATTTTTTCAAAGCATCGTCCGACCCCTTGAAGAAACTTCATCGCTTTTGGTCAATATGGAAAACTACATCCAAGCCCAAGAACACGCCAAAAGACAATCGGCAATGGAAAAAGAAAAGACAGAAAAAGCCCAAAAGAAATACGATGAAGCGATGAAAAAAGTTTCGGAATTGGAAGCACAAGGCAAGTATCGTGAAGCGTGGACAAAATTGCCACCCCCCGATGAATTTCCCGACCAAGCCGAAAAAATACGCAAAAAAAGGTCAGAATTATCGGCTCATTTTGCCCCTACTTTGTTTGAAAACGCAGAATAAAATTCAATTTATCAATCTATAAAAAAGAAAAATATGTTAATCGCAACCCAACTCAAAAGAGTGTTCGTATTTAAAAATAATGGACAAGAAACACGATTAGACGACCCCAACCAAGAATGGTCGGTAGAAATGGTACAGCATTTTTATGCCCCTACCTATCCGATTTTAACCACCGCCAAAATATCTGCACCTCGTGTAAATGGCGAATATGTAGAATATCATTTTGAAACTTCCATCGGAACAAAAGGTTGAATTTTTAGCAATTAGTGGTTAGTATATAGTGATTAGGATATAAAATCACACTCTAACCACTTACCAACTAATCACTTAATAACTAACTATGTATGCAATCCAAAATAAAAGGCAACATCAAGCCGATACACGACCCCAAAGAGAGCGAGTTACACAAAAAACTCTCGGAGTTTGCCCAATGGGTAAGCCGTCCCAAAGACCTTGCCCAAATCCGACAAGAGCAGAAAACCACCGCACCGAAGTCTATTTTGCCAATGGTTTTCTAAAACATCGCTTTTTGCCCAAAGTCAGAAATTTTAGCGATTTCAAAGGAATACACGTAAAAAAATTACAAGGCGATTTACAAAAATCATTGGAGAGAATGGCAAATTTTTATGATTTTCAAGCCCTTGATATGAGCAAGTATGAATTTCCATACAATGTAGCATTGGCACTTGACCAAGCCCAAAAACACCTGCAACAAAATAACGATTGTTGGTATCGGATACAAGTGTGGCAGGACACAACCCCAAAGGCTTTTTTATCGTTTTTCTTTTCGGTAGAGGAAACTTTTCGCACAGACAACACGCTGTTTTACATTCCTGTGTTGCCTGTTTATAAACTACTGAAAAGCAAGAATAAAAGACACAAAAAAATAGGGCAATTGTTACTGTCGGTTTTTGCTTATATAAGTCATAAAGTATATGTTCCTTATTACACTATGGACGATTGTTTTTTGGGATATATATACGAAAATTTCAATGATTGGATACTAAACGATTGGGACGACCCACAAGAAAAAGAAACATTTTCAAGCAATTTGCGACAAGCCCAATATGTAGGCGAACATTTGTATCAAAAAATCCGAAATCCCAAAAACCTACAACTTTTTGAAAAACGGATAAACGATTTTACGGCTTGTAATGAAACGGAAAAAGAGGTATTGCGAATTTCAAAAGCCTTTTTTCAGTTGTGGCAGGAGTTTCCCTCTGCCGATTTATATACGCATTTAAACCGAGAAGAAATATCTGATGAAACAGAATTATTTACCATTGACAAATATGTTTCATTCGCTTTTGAAACGCAAAGTGATTTTTTTGAGTGTCAAATCATAGGATTTGTGAATGGCGAATTTTCACAATGTGGAGAAATTGAAGTACCTACCTTTGTCAATCGTTTTGACGGAGTGTCCTCTCATTCTAATTTTAAATTTGAAAGTTACTTTTTTTCACTTTTACATCAACTGATAAGCCTTTTAAATACTTTTTAAAAACCTTTAAAAATGAATACAAACCCTCAACCCTTAAAAGACCTTACGGAAAACTTTGGAGAACTTTATTATCCCATTTCGGCAGTAGTATTTTATCAAACTACCCAAAAATATAACACAAAATGTTACACGGAATTTGTACATCTTGACACGGACGGAACACCTCTATCGGCACAACCTCTATGTAAAGAACAAGCCGAAAATCTTGCTAAAATTCTTGTTTCTGTTGATGATAAAAACAACGGATTTTGGCAATCCAACGGCTTACTTCCTGCCAACGTGTTATATGTCAATTCTGCTGAAAATGGCTATGTAATTTGGTACACAAAGGCTCAAAGGCGAAAACTATTGTTTGCCCCATCGCTTCAAATGGAAAAGGTATGTGTGAGTATTCCGCCCCTTGTGTGGAAAGCCTATAAGGACAAACTTTTTGTGTATGCCCTTGCAAAAAATCGAAAACCAAGCCTAAAAACTCCTTTGCATTATGCTCCGTTTTTCAATGTATATGAAAATGGTAATGTCTGTATGGGGTCGGTACAAATTCAGATAACAAATAGTACCTATTTAGAAAACTTTATGAACCTTTGGGAAAGCTATTTTTTTGATAGTTATTTCTCACATCAATTGGGCAGTTATCCCATTATCAAAGGCAAAACCGATTTAAAAAACCTTTGGCAAGAACTCTCAAAAACGCAAAAGCCTTTTCCTACTGAACTTTTACAGCCTAACAATCAATTATTAGAAAATGTTTTATAAAGAATTAAAACCGAAAAAGCAATGAAAAACACGCATATTTCCATAAAAAAAAGAGTGCATTTTGTACATAATTCCTTGCTCAATGCCACCAATCCCATTGAGGTACATTTAATCGGAGCAGGAGGAACAGGCTCACAGGTGGTAACGGCTTTGGGGCGTATGCACCACGCTTTGCAACAACTCACACACGCAGGTTTTTGCCTGACGCTTTGGGACGATGACACCATCGCCCAAGCCAATTTAGGCAGACAACTCTTTGCCGAAACCGAATTAGGGTTACACAAATCCACCGCACTAATAAGCCGTATCAATCGCTTTTTTGGTACGGATTGGAAAGCACAACACCGAAAATTTGATACCGACACTTTTGCGGTTGCTTCTCAATCAATGCAGGGAAGTATTTATATTTCGTGCGTGGATACAGCAAAGGCTCGTTTTGAAATAGCCCAAATACTTACCGATTTAAAGCGTCCCAATCATTATCACAATACCCCGCTTTATTGGTTGGATTTTGGTAATAACCGCCATACGGGACAAGTAGTTTTGTCTACCATAGGTTCACACCCACAGCCCCAAAGTGAAGAAATGATAGGTATTGAAAATCTACCCTTTGTAACCGATGAGTTTTATGATTTTTTTGCGAGTGTCGACCAAAATGAGGATACCCCAAGTTGTTCCCTTGCCGATGCCTTGCTCAAACAAGACCTTTTTATCAATGCCACCCTATCGCAAATGGGAGCTTCCTTACTTTGGAATTTGTTTCGCAATGGGCTTACCGACAAACGAGGCTTTTTTCTGAATTTGCAGGATTTTAGAAGTCAGCCAATACCGGTTTGATATTTAAGTTGGGGGTTCAAGGTTCTCTGTTTGATGTTTAAGGTTTAAAGTTCCCCCTTTCGGGGGATAATTGCCTGTCGGTGCTACCGACCTTCTTTTCTTTGTTTTGCGGACAAAGAAAAGAAGCAAAAGAAAACCGCTTACTTACAGATGGTTATTTTATGGGTTTATAATAGAAGGTTTGTTTTGTAAATCGGTCATTTCTTATTAGAAAGAAGAAAGCCCCCTTACTTTAAATCAGAGGGCTTTACAGAGAGAAATAATGAAGAATGGCAAGAGATTATTTGTGATAATTCGCTTCTAAAATATGTTGTAAATCACTTTCTTTAAAAAGGATTTTTCCACCGATTTGAATGTACGGAAGTAACTTGTCATCACGATATTGTTGTAGGGTTCTTTTAGTGATATGCAGTAGCTCACAAACTTCTTTGCCCGTTAGGTAGATTTCACCACCAAACACAGGACGAAAGTTTTTAAGGATAAAATCAGTTTGGGCTTTTAGGGCTTCTATTTGAGCCATATAATCGGTAATTTCTTGGTTATGATGCGTGAGTAATTTCATTTTCAGTCATTTTTGTGTTTTGAGAATTTTGGGAAGCCAACAATTGTTCTACATCGCTTCGTTTGAAATAATTCTTGCGTTGAATGGACGAATATGGCAAAATTTTTCGGTCTTTGTAACCTTGCAATGCCCTTTTGCTGATACCAAGCATCAAACAGACCTCTTGGGTGTCTAACCACTTTTCTTGTAAACAAAGCCCTTTGTAGCTATTCACTACACTTTGTAAGGTTCCTATAAGCTGTTCTAATTCTTGATGCGTTTGCTCAAAAATCGCTTTTTCAATGACAATCACTTCCATTATTCTGTATTTATTTAAGGCAAAGCTATAAACAAAATACACCTAACGGATACATTAGGCGTATTTTGGAAATCAGTGGTCGGGGTTGGCAGAAATTACGTAAATGCTGTTTTAAAATATTTCAGATGAGCTTTCATTCCTTCTACTTGCTTTCCCTTTGCATTGGTATATCCTTGAATTACCTTTTGCAAACGAGGATAGGTGATTTCTTGGCAAATATTATTTTCATTATTGGTACATACTATAAATTTTCGATTGCCATTGTCTTGGCTATTGGCTTTCAGCACAGCGTGTCCTGTGGTTCCTGAACCTGCAAAAAAATCCAAAATGCGTATCTCTTTATCCTTAAAAAGTTGGATACAGAACCTTACCAATTCGGTTGGTTTAGGAAATTTAAACGTATGTTGGGGTAATATTTGTTTTAATTCCTGACTACCTTCTGCATTCAAAAATTCAATAAGTCCTCGAAAAGGCAGCTTTCGCTTATAGGGTTCGTTTTTATTATTGACAAATTGGTATTGTTTTATATACACTTTCCACTGTTGTTGTCTCTTTTTAAAAACAATAAAATCATTTTCAATACCCCATTTTACCTTGTCTTTACTCCATCGCCAAGTGGTAGGTTTACCCAACTCTCCTCCTGCATAAATCATTGAATTATCGGGAGCTCGAATGGGAAAATCAGCAGAAACATTGTAAGTTCCTTTATGTGCCAAATCTCTCAAATAATATTTCCCTCTGTATGAAAAATGATTGTCTTTGAATTTGTATTTTGTATCGTTCTCTACTGCAATGGTTTGTTTTTCAAACACTACTTTATGCTTATTTCGTGCATAGCAAAACATATAATCATATTCTATGGCTATCCATTTGCTATCGTGTCCTGCCCCTGTTTTGTTTTTTCTTACAAATTGGGCTATAAAATTTTCTTCACCAAAAATACTGTTACATAAAAGTTTAAGCGGAGCAACCTCATTGTCATCAATAGAAATAAAAATAACCCCTTTTTCAGACAATAAGTTCTTGGCTAATCGCAATCTTTTGTCCATAAACGAAAGCCATCTACTATGCTTGTATACGTCATTGTTATTCATATACTTATCTGTATAGGTAAGTTGGCTTTTCTTACCCGTGTTATAAGGAGGATCGATGTAAATAAGGTCTATTTTTTGACGATGTGTTTGATTTAATACACAAAGAGCGTGATAGTTATCACCTTCTATCAACATATGTGCTTCTTGCGAAATATGGGTAATAATTTCTTTGGAAGTATCCTCTACCAATATGGGCGTTTTACGTAGGCAATCTTCGATAACGGCTTCGGAGTATTGCTCCCAAACCAAGCCATATTTTGTATCACAATTTAGTTCGTTTATTTTATTTGACAACGACATACTATTGTTAAAATTTATATTTAAAATACCCCTGAAAAATCCAACGTTTTTTCAGGGGCACGCTGACTTCTACGAGTTTTTTATTTCTCTTTTCTGATATTAGTAAACTCAAAATCTACTTTTTGTTCATTTCCGAAAGAATCACTTATCCATATGGAAAACATTGTTGTTTCTTGTGAAAACGACTGATAATAAAGTCGAAATATTTTGTTGGGTAACTCATAAGTGTCATTGGGTAGTAAAGGTTCTGCATTTCCTATACGTAAATTCCCACTGCCATCAAACTGAAAATACCGAATAAAATATTGATTTTCCACATAGTTTTCAGGTGTCGTAATTTGACAACGAATTTCCACGATTTGCCCTTGACTTACCGATTTGGGAACAGGCATTACCTTTACCTCAAAAGGAAAATTCTGTTGTACATTAAGCTCTTTTTCACAAGAGGTTAGCAATGTAGCTATCATCAAAAACAGACTTGCTAAAACGAATTTATATACTTTTGTTTTCATTGATTATTGATTGAAAGATTAAAGAATTAAAAGATTAAAACATATAACGAACTCCCAATCCTACTGAGGGACGCAAACGCTCCAAGGAAGTACCCCATAGGGTTTGTAACTTACCTTGCATAAGCAACACCCAATGATTGGTCAGATAGGTTTCCACTGAAATTACACCTGCCACACCATAGACCCATTGGCTTTGATTTTGTAAAATCGCTCCGTCATAAAGCCGTCGTTTATCTCCATTAACCATTTCATAGCCCAAAAGTCCATACATTCCTCCATTTACGGCAAGGGTTCGGGTGGATTCGCCTAAGAGAAAAAAACTATACCCGCCTTCGAAAAGATACGTTTTCGTAGGAATTTTTACCTCTTTATACGTGTAATACCGTGTGCTATATTCCAATGCTACACGTTTATAGTTTCCATTTTTAGCATTTATCGTTAGCCCCAATCCCGCTGAAAAATCACTCATTGAAAAGTTATTTCCAAAGACACTTACAGGAAACGCCACAGCAATTTCCAACCCCTTTTGACCGGGAAACAATCGCTGAGCAAAAAGCGTATTATACCCACTCATTGCCAAGATTATACATAATAAATAACGTATCATTGAATTAAAATTTTAGGTGAAACTGTTCAATAGGACGTGCTTTGCTAATATCTTCATTGGTAAGTAAAAACGACTGATAACGGCTTCCGTTTTTTTCAAAGATTTCAATGCGAAGCACTTTGTCATCGGATAAGGTAAACCCTTCCAACATATATATGCAACGAGCATCTTTTTTGGGTTTGACCACTAATAAAGGCTGATACATACGCAATGGTTCTATGGAAATTTCTTGCACAAGACTTTGCTTGGTTGTTTTTTTATCAACCATTTTAAAAGAGATAAAATCCACCTCAAAAGGCATACGACTTCGGTTTTTGAGCTTGATATCCAAGTACAATTTCCCGTTGTGTACATACATTCCTTTCAGTAGCCACGAGATTCTTGCATTTTGCGAACCAATATGTTTTATAAACTCTCGTTTTTGGTTGTAAATGGAAGTCATAATCATTTGAGCCACCGCAGGCGATTCCCAACCCGTGTCGGAAAACAATATATCCGACTTAACGCTATTGCCTTGTGGAATATTTCGGGCAAAATCCAAGGTAAGCAATTTCGGAGAAGGATGATAACACACTTCGAAACTGAAAAAACCACCATCTTCGGTAATAACTGAAAGATTGGTCTTTTGTTCAAAATCGGTTACCGCTGCCTTGACCCGAAGTACATTTTCAGCTTCTTTGGCTTTGTCTGCAATCAGATGCTCACTTCCTAAATCTACATAACGAATTGCCGAAGGAAAAATCAAATGGGTGGTTTTGTCATAAGTAACCTCTAATGGATAAGGCGTTACTTGTGTATTTAATGTAGCTGTCGATGATTTATTTGTAGTCGACATTTCACTGCCCGTTTGGGCGTACGATAGGACAGTACAAACTGCCATTAGAAAAAACATTGGTGTTTTCATTGTGTTTAATGTATTAAATTGATATTTATTTTTCTTTCATTCTATTTTTCTGAACTTCCTAATTTCCTAATCCCCTTTTCTCCTAACCCCCTAACGTCCTTATTTCCTTTTCTCTTAGAATCTTATTTTTTAGCCACTAACAGGACTTGATACCCTGCTTTGACTTTTATGGCGGGTCGGGTGATTTTTTTGGATAGATAGGAACTTGTTCCTTGCACAACACTTTTGGTCATATCCGAGATAATTTGGTCTTTGGCGGAAGAATTAAACGTAAAGCTAGTACCTGAGTTGCCTCCCATTGAGGCGGCTATTTCCCGAAAGGCATTGGCATCGGGGGTGTAAGGTAAATATAAACCTTGCTGTCCGTCCAAATCGTAGGCAGTGAG
Organism: Bacteroidota bacterium; assembly: GCA_030528745.1. Lineage (GTDB taxonomy): Bacteria > Bacteroidota > Bacteroidia > Flavobacteriales > Flavobacteriaceae > Flavobacterium. Next base: position 3,656 of record JAUMYH010000051.1, on the reverse strand, counting down.
AGCTATGGGAATAACTTTACCCTTGTACTCCAATGAGTGAATTTCCAAAAGAAGTCTATCGCCATTGACCTTGGCCGTGGCTGTGAGTAGTTCCCCTTGGGGAATAAGTATTTGGGCTACGCGAATAGGTTCCAACAGTCGTAAAGGCACACGAGTATTTTCTCGGATGGATTGTTGCCAATGTACACAGGCTCGTATGCTATTTTTAAGGGGAGTTGCTGTTTGTTTAAAACTTTCTGCTCCGACAAAGTTGCGTTGATTTTGCGTAAGCCAATACTGTGTCAAAACGCTATCATTTTCCTTTCGGGGTAAACGACTTACTACTTTATTTTCGGTGGTATATACAGGAAGTACCGAGGCTTTTTCGGTAGTAGGTACGGAATTAGTAACCTTTGTATTCTCTGAAAATCCATCAGAAGGCAACGTAGAAGTACCATTGGTATTTTGAGGTAAATATTTTGATGCCATCTGATAGGATTTTTCCATCAGTGCCATTTGAGTATCAAGAGGATCTTGATTTTCTTTTTCAGAAAGTTGAGCTTTAAGCATCTCAATTTCTTCTTCCAAGCGTTGCTTTTCTTCCATAGCCGAATTGTCTTGATAAAAATTGCCCAACGTGTGATGAATATCCCGATAGGTGTGTGCCGAATGGGCTATGGCATTGGGCGTGGAAGATTCTTTTTTTCTTTGAGAAGCCTGTGAATGTGTTGTTTGAGAAATCTCATCTTGTGACCAATAATCGGACAGCACCCCCAAAGCAGCTTCCTGCTGAGATTGTTTTTGGTCGAGCAAGGCTTGTTCGTAGGCAATTTCCTTGTCAGAGGGCAATACGTTTTCTTTGGCTTCTGGCACTAATTCATCCATACCCTTTGGATCGTTTTCGGAAGAAGTATCCCCTCCAAAAAGCAGGTACATACACCCCAAAAATACCAATCCCATTAGGGTAAAAACAAGCCATTTTTTGTATTGTTGTTTTCGAGCAAGGGCTTTTTCTTGGCTCTGTTGCTCGTATTGTTTTTCCTCCTCTTCGGTAAGAAGAACACTTATCTTTTGCTTAGCCGATGGCTGTGTATTGTTATGATTTTCCATATCTTTATGTTTTTGTTCCTTGTTCTTTGTTATTTGAATTTTATCAGTACGATAAAGGTCAGTAACACGTAAATTATAAAACCGATGATGATATAGTTTCTTCGTGTTTTTAGGGGGAGTTGTTGGCAGTACTGCTCAATACGATCATTGAGTTTATTTCGGTATTTTAAAAGGTATTGTATCATCGTTCTACGGTTCTAAGGTCTTTATTTTCAATAACGGTAAATTGTTCCATAATAAACCCTTGCGGATTGTTATCTGAACGTACGGAGTTCACTAATCGACAAGCCGTTATAAGGCTTCGCTCGGTGATATTACTCTGACGAGTGATAAATTGCTTGGCAAAGGTTTGTACCTGATATGGATAATGTTCAAAATCACAGTGAATACTATCGATAACCACACGCTGTTGAATATTCCCTGAAATCATCCGATGATAAAATCCTTTTTCGTTTAAATCCTTGTAATAGTCAAAAGCCGATTTGTCTGCTAGAAAAAATGCTCTCTTGGTATTGTCCTCAATGGCTTTTTTATCAGGGGCTACATTGAAAAACAGTTCGTGAAATCGGCGGATATGCTCACGAGCTTCCACAGGGCGGTTGATTTTTGTATCTTGTGAAAGAGCCAACATCAGAGATTTACCATTGTCTAACACATAAATTTTCTCGCGTTGTTGTTGAGCAAAATGATAGGCATATCCCACCGAAAACAAACTTATTAACAGACAAAAACTAGCAAAGACAAGAGTGTACATCCGAATTTGCTTAAATCCGTTTTCGATATTTCTAAAAATTTTAAATTCCATTTTTATGTTTTTTTGATATTACTTTTAGTTAAAAGTGGTTGGTTGATAGTAATGAACGCATCCATCAACCACCTGATTCTTATTTTTTCAACAATTGTCCCGAAATATTTCCCGTAGCGGCACCTGCTCCGGCTCCTACAACATTCCCCGTTTTGGTTGCTGTTTGATTAATATTTCTGCCGAAATTGCCCATACCTCCGGCTTGTATAATCCAACCGGAAACCGTTGGAATGGTAAAATATCCGATGATGCCGATAATCATAAAGATGATATACACCGTATTGGAAGTATCGGGAATAAAATGAGGGTCAGATAGTTGTTCGATGTCTTTTTCGATAATAAGCGATTGAATACGAGCCAAAATGGCACTGAACAAATCCGATACGGGAAGCCACAGATATACGCTTACATAACGGGTAATCCATTGGGTCATTGTCGATTGAAAGCCATCCCAAACCGAAATGGCAAATGCCAAAGGACCTAAAATGGAAAGTACAATCAGAAAGAAAGTACGAATGGTATCAATGACCAATGCTGCTGCTTGAAAAAGCATTTCCAAAAGCTCTCGAAACCACGCCCGTATGCTTTGTTTAAGGTCGTACATTCCTCGCTCAATGTACATCCCTGCCATTACCGCCATATCCGAAGGACTCCAACCCAATTCTTCCAATTTTTTGTCAAAGGCTTCATCGGAAACCAAATAAGCTGTCTCGGGATTTCTCAGTTGTGCTTCTCGTTCCAAGCGATCTTTTTGTTGTTGGAGTTTGTGTAAATCCAAGGTTTGAGATTCTAAAATATGGTGCGTTCCTGTAACCACAGGGCTTAGTACGGCATTCATCGTTCCTAAAACTAACGTGGGAAAAAACAGCACACAACCACCAATGGCAAAAGGTCTAAGTAGTGGATATACATCCACCGCTTCGGCTCTTGCCAAGGCTTGCCATACCCGCATCGCCACGTAAAACAACGCTCCCAACCCCGCAATGCCTTTGGCAATCCCTGTCATCTGTGCCGTAAGAGGCATCATATCATCGTATAAACTCCTGAGGATTTCGTGTAAATTTTCCATCTCTTCAATTACCAATATTTCATTTCATTGCCATAAAGGGAAAGCACCCGTTGTGTATCGTTTTTCTTCTTGGCTCTGAGATAACTTACCGAAATGTTTTTTTGAGTGTAATACCGCACTAACAGATAATATTCCTTGACTTCTTTATGTACCCTATCGATGATATCCAAACGCTCTTTATCGTTCATCGATAAAGAAGAAGCATTGACAATCTGCTTTAAATCTTTCAGTAAATTAGAACTCTCTGCCAAAAGTTTAGAATACCCAAAGGCTATGGCATTGAGTTCCTCAGCGGAAAAATTGGCATCTTGGGTCATCTTTTTGAAATTGGTAACGTACATTTGAGAAATATCCCCCACCATCAGTACCGTTTCTTGTACCTTTCGGGCATCTTTTACCAAATTATTAACACTTTTAAGAGCATCGTAATATTTTTTTCCTTGATTATACACCTTTTCTACCTCTTTAAAATTGTTGAGCATATTTCGGGCGGTAGAAGAAGTTTGTACAATCTGTTGGGTGGTATTGACAATACTTTGAGCTAAATTCGTGGGGTCTGTAACCACCCATTGTGCTTTTACACTGCTGAACATTAGCAGTAAAAACATTCCTGTTACAATGTGTCTTGTTTTCATCTTTTTCTTTTTTTGTTAAACATTTTGTCTATTTTTCTATTTTCTATCTATTGCCTAC
>JAUMYH010000050.1 GCA_030528745.1 Bacteroidota bacterium | reverse complement strand
ATTTTTTATTTTGTATCTGTAATTGTGGAGGCTCAAAAATCAGCCAAACAGACGATTCTTTTTACCTTGAACAAAACAAAATTTTTTGATAGCTATAAAAATCAGATGAACAAACGACAGCAGAAAGCGATTTTGAAAATGTTTGACGCTGGAATTGAGGGTTTTGAAGGAGGAATGACAGTCAAAAAATACATTTCCATTACCAAAACTTCCAAAGCCACCGCCACCCGCGATTTACAGGATTTGACCGCCAAAAATATTCTCACGCAACGAGGTTCAGGACGAAATGTAAGGTATGAAATCAATTTTGATGAGCGTTTCACATTTTAGGCGATGAAGCAATGGAATATACCGTTTTTCCTACAAAAAGGGATTCATCTCTAATATTAAGATTGGTGGTATTGTCTGGTTTTCTGTAAGATATGCGTATGGTCGTTCCTTTGTTGATTTCCGAATCGGCTACTTTTATTTTGCCTCCGTGGTATTCTTCAACAATTCTTTTAACTAGCGATAGTCCAAGTCCCCAACCTCTTTTTTTGGTAGTGAATCCAGGTTCAAATATTTTGTTAAATTTGTTTTTTGGAATGCCTTTTCCAGTGTCTTTTATGTTGATTTTTACAAAGTGTTTGTCGTTCTGAATGTCTACCCAAATTTTTCCTTTGCCTTTGGTGGCATCAACAGAATTTTTAATCAGATTTTCAATAGTCCAGCTGTGTAATGTGGGGTTGAGCATCAGGATAATAGGGTCGTTTGGGAAGTTGATGTTGAATTGAATTTGATTTGAAAATCTGGATTGAAGGTAAAGACAGGTTTGATGTGTAAGACTCACAATATCAGTAGGTTCTAAAATGGGTTTTGAGCCTATTTTCGAGAATCGGTCGGCTATGGTTTGCAAACGCACTACGTCTTTTTCTATTTCGTCCACGGTAAGTTTGTCTACTTGATTGGCTCTCATAATCTCAATCCAACCCAACAGCGAGGAAAGGGGAGTGCCTATTTGGTGGGCGGTTTCCTTTGCCATAGCTGCCCACAATTTGTTTTGTGCAGCCATTTTATTGGTCTGAAAATATACAATTATGAGTGCTGTAAAAAGTAATATAATGAGCAGTAGTGTAAAAGGATAATAAGTTAGTTTGGTAAGCAAGGGAGAATTGCCGTAGAACAAATACTGCACATTATTGTCGTAGGTTATGGTTATGGGTACGTTCTGAGTCTTGAATAGCGAAAGCAATTCCTGAGCTTGGGTGTTGAATTTGTCCTCTGGAATGTTGTTGTAATTGATAATGTTTTCGTCCTGATCGGTTAATATCAGCGGAATGGTGGTGTTTCGGGAGGTGATTTCGAGCACAAGCGGAAGGTCGGCTCCAATTTCGGAATAATTAAGCGTTTTGTAAGCCTCAGCCCATAATTCCATCTTGAGGCGTTCTTCTTGTTTTACTTTTTGAAAAAAAAGATAGGTGTTCCATAAAATAAGGCTAATCACCACAAAGGCTAATACACTAAGAATCCATTTGAGATTATTTCTGTAAGATAACGACATAGGGTAAATTTTGACCAATGTACAAAAAATAATTGGTCGTTGAAAGAAAATAGGATATTTATTTTGCTTGAAAATAGCGTTTTTGGCATAATCTAAGGATAGAAGTTAGTAAAATCGCGATATGTTTGTAGTGTAATTTGTAGAAAATTCTACATCTGACAAGGAATTTGCCACATTTTCAAAGGCTGTTTTGTGGACGGTACAAAAAATGGATATATTTTTAATTGGGTTGTAATTATTAGTGTATCAGTGTGTTGTGTTGAGTAGGAGTGGTGTTTTGTAGTATGTTGATTGGAATGGTATTAAAATTGACTTAATCGAAAGTATATTAACTTTTAAAAACAGAATTAAAATGTCAACTGAAGTAAACACAAATCAAGATGCTACTCATGGAAATGAGAACAAGAACAATAACAATGGTCTGAAAGCAGGATTGGTGGTTTTGGGATTATTATTGGTAGGAGCTGTAGGATATATTGTTAAATTAAATGGAGAAGTAAAGGAAAAAACTGCAGAAGTTACTACTGCATTAACTGAAAAACAAAAAGTACTTGCAGATTTAGAGGCTCTTAAAGCAACTTATGATACGGCTATTGCTGATAACACAGCTTTGTCAGAAGAATTGAAAGCAGAGAGAGAAAAAGTTGAAAAACTTATAGCTGAGGTAAAACAAGCAAAGGACAACGCAAGTTCGTTGGCAGGTTTCCGTAGCAAGTATAATGATTTGAAAACAAAGTTTGATGCTCTTCAGAAAGAAAATGAAGAACTCAAATTGGCTAACGAGAATTTGAGCAAGGCTATTGATAGTACAAATGTAGTTTTGTCAGAAGAAAGAGAGTACACTCAAACGCTTCTTGGACAGAATGAACAATTGAACAAAATAGTTGATGAGGCATCTAAACTTACTATTCACAATCTGCAAACAAGTGCTTATAAAGTGAAAAGTTCAGGTAAAGAAATTGCTACTGAAAAAGCTCGTAAAGCCGATATGCTTAAGATAGAATTTACCATTGCTGAAAATAAGGTAGCAAAAACAGGCGACAAGCAGTATTATGTACAAGTGATTGATAGCAAAAACAACGTGTTGGGCGATAAACAAACCGTTACGTTTGGTGATCAGACATTAACATATAGCTTCATAACTAGTGTAGAATACAATAACAAGTCTGTAAAGGTGTCAGAGAATCTTAAAGGAGACAACTTCGAGAAAGGTTTGTACAGAGTTCATATCTTCGACAAAAACGAGATGGTTGCTTCGCAAAACTTCACATTAAAATAATTTTGTATTATACATTAAGCAGGGGGTATTCTAAAATGGGGATACCCCCTGTTTTGTTTTGATAAACAAACAGCGAGTTGATTTTGGATAGCAATATATATAAAAATGTGTATCTTTGCATCTATGTTAGAAAATAAAAATCAATCTCGTACAAGTTTGTCCCAATTAGGAGAATTTGGGCTTATAGAACATCTGACCAAAGCAATCAAAATAGACCAGCCTTCAACAATCAAAGGAATTGGTGATGATGCGGCTGTGTTGGATTTTAAAGATAAAAAAGTAGTTGTCTCTACCGATTTGCTTATTGAGGGGGTTCATTTTGATTTGTCGTATATGCCTCTGAAGCATTTGGGGTATAAGGCGGCAGTGGTAAATATATCGGATATTTGTGCAATGAATGCCACACCAACGCAAATCACTATTTCGATAGCGGTGTCAAATAGATTTCCGCTTGAGGCGTTGGAAGAACTTTACGAAGGATTTCGTTTGGCATCGCAGGTATACAAGGTAGATATTGTAGGCGGAGATACGACTTCTTCGCAAAAAGGACTCATCATAAGTATAACAGCCATAGGAGAGGCTAACGAGGAAGATTTGGCTTACAGAAATGGAGCCAAACCAAATGATTTGGTAGTGCTAACTGGCGATATAGGTGCTGCCTATATGGGGTTGCAAGTATTGGAACGCGAAAAACAAGTATTCCAAGTCAATCCAAATAATCAGCCCGATTTAGAAGAATATACCTACCTTATAGAACGACAATTAAAACCCGAAGCAAGAAAAGATATTGGCTTGTTGTTAAGGCAATTAGGCGTGAAGCCGACTTCAATGATTGATGTGTCAGATGGGCTTTCGTCCGAGATTTTGCATATTTGCAAACAAAGTGGCGTTGGGTGTAATATCTATGAGGACAAATTGCCATTCGACCCTCAATTTATATCTGTATGTGAGGAATTTAATTTAGATGCAACCACCATTGCTTTGTCTGGAGGCGAAGATTACGAATTATTATTTACCATAGATATTAATGATTTTGACAAAATCAAAGGCAATCCGAACCTTACTGTCATAGGGCATATCACCTCGGCAGATTCAGGGAAGTATCTGATTAGTAGAGCAAATACAGCCATTGAGTTGAAAGCCAGAGGTTGGAATGCGTTACAAGAATAGACAATATTAACATAAATATATCATGCAATTACAAGAGATAGAAAGAGTAAAAACGATTTCAAAAAGAGATTTTTATAATAATTATTTTAAACCGCAGAAACCTGTGGTAATAGAACAATTGACTACCGATTGGCCAGCTTACGAAAAATGGCGTTTGCAATATATTAAAGAAATAGCAGGTGATAAGGTGGTGCCGCTTTATGATGATAGACCAGTGTCGTATAAAGACGGATTTAACGAAGCTCATGCCAAAATGAAAATGAGTGATTATATAGATTTGCTCAACTCTGAACCTACTGCATACCGAATTTTTCTATACAATTTGATGAAGGAAGTGCCTGAGTTACAAAATGATTTTAAATGGCCCGAATTGGGAATAAAGCTCATCAAACAGTTGCCAATGTTGTTTTTCGGAGGCGAAAATTCTAAAGTGTTTATGCACTTCGATATTGATTATTCTAATATCTTGCACTTTCATTTTCACGGAAAAAAGCAATGTATTTTGTTTGCTCCTGATCAGACAAAATATTTGTACAAAATACCGCATTCATTAATATCTAGAGAAGATATTGATTTTGACAATCCTGATTATGAAAAATTCCCAGCCTTGAAACAAGCCAAAGGTTTTATTACCAATTTGGAGCATGGCGAAATGATGTATATGCCTGAAGGATATTGGCATTATATGAAGTATGTAACTCCAGGTTTTTCAATGAGTTTGCGTTCGATTCCTAAACAGCCAAAATATCTGGTTAAGGCGGTTTATAACATTTTTATTATGCGTCATTTCGATAATTTTATGCGTAAGTATAAAGGTCAGGCTTGGATAGATGAAAAAAATGAAAGAGCTATTACTGAAACGCATAAAAAATTAGGAATTAAATAATTTGACAACCAGTGTTTTGTGTAAAATATTGTGTATGAGGGTAGTGTGTGTATTATTTTTGATTGTAACCAATCTTTTCGGACAACAGAAGGAGTATCCTAAGGATTATTTTGAATCGCCATTAGATATTCCTCTGCATTTGTCTGGGAGTTTTGGTGAAATCAGAACAAATCATTTTCATTCAGGGTTGGATTTCAAAACCAAACAAGCCGAGGGGTACAACATATTGTCTTCTGCCCAAGGGTATGTGTCTCGGATTAAAATATCAGCCTATGGTTACGGAAAGGCAATTTATATAACACACCCAAACGGTTATACAACCGTGTATGCTCATCTTCAGCGTTTTGCAGAACCTATAGAAGAGTTTGTCAAAAAACATCAATACAAGAAAAAATCTTTTGAAGTAGAGATTTTTCCAAACGCTTCCGAATTAAAGGTTGCTAAAGGCGATTTGATAGGATATTCAGGTAACTCTGGAAGTTCAGGAGGGCCTCATCTGCATTTTGAAATTAGAGATACAAAATCCGAAAACATCATCAATCCGTTCTTTTTTGGAATAGATAAAATGGTTAAGGACACCCAAAAACCAACGCTAAACAAAATATGGGTGTATCCTGTAAGCGAGGGGGCTTTTGCAAATAAATCCGAAAAACCAACCGTCCTAAATTTGGCATTACAAAAAGATGGTACCTATCTTTCAGAAACCGTACTGGCAAATGGAGAAATTGGTTTTGGAATTAATACTTACGATACTGCCGATTTTAATTCAAACAAAAATGGCGTATACCAAATCAAAACGATAGTCAATGGCAAAGAGGATTTTGTAATTACTTTTGATGAATTTGCATTCTCGGAAACCAGATATATCAATGCCTATATCGATTATCAAAAACGGATTAAAGAAAAGAGTAACGTACAGAAAATATTTATAGATGAAAGCTATCCACTTAGCTTGGTTGCTCAAAATAAGAAGAGTGGTATGCTGAACGTAACTCCCAATAATTCGTATACGGTTACCATTCAGGTTTGTGATTTTCACGGCAATCAGACAATTGCTACAATTCCAGTGAGTTATACATCAATACCTCCAGTAATTCAAAATAAAAAGCCAGAAAAAGAGTTTTTGTTAAAGGCTAAGATTGAAAATATATATAAAAAGGAGCATGTAACCATACAAGTACCTGCAAATACTTTTTACAGAGATGTGGCAATAGATTTGAAAATAGACGATAACAAAATTACTTTTGGGGATTCGACTGTACCAGTTCATAAAAATTATACCATAATTCTAAAAGATGAAGCTATTCCTAAAGAGTTACGTAAAAAGACATATATAGGCACGGTTGAGGGCAATAAGATAAAATACAACAAAACGGAGGTTACCGACAAAGAATTTAAAACCAAGATTCGTAATTGTGGCACATTTACACTCGTACAAGATACCGTGCCTCCAGTTGTAAAGTTACACAATTTCAAACAAGGACAATGGCTCTCGGACAAGAAAGAACTCAAACTAACAATTGAAGATGCAGCCTCAGGGATAGCTTCTTACGAGGTGTATATTAATGGAAATTGGGTTCTTGCCGAATATGATTACAAACACAAAATGCTTACACATGCCTTTGCTGACAAAAAGACTATATACGGAAGAAATGAGGTACGGATAGTAGTAACGGATAATGTAGGTAATCAGACCATAGTAGAGACTCATTTTAATAGAGTCAATGGCAAAGAGTAAAAATAATTATGGAATACAGTAATAAAAACTGTGTTTAAACCTATTAAAGCATTGATTGATGAATAAATATATAGTTGTATTTTGGTTAAATTTGTTCACCTTATTGGCGTTTGCACAACATACGGCAAGGATTAAAGGCGTGGTGTTGGATCAAAATAACCAACCCATAGAAGGGGTTTCGGTATTGTTTAAAGAAAAAACGACCGTTACCAATCAGAATGGTTTTTATTCGTTGGTAATTCCAGCAACAACCAAAGACAGGCTTTATTTTACACATCTTACCTATCAATCATTTTCTATAGAAATAGAACTATCTCCAAACGAAGATTTTGAATTTAACCCAGTTATGAGTCAGCATTCACAACAGATAGGTGTGGTAACCATAGATGGAGGGAGGCGTTCGATACAAGGAGTGGTTCATATAGAGCCGAGTACTATCCGAAAAATACCAGGAGCAAATGCAGGAGTAGAAAATATAATCAAAACCCTACCTGGGGTATATTCAAACAACGAATTGAGTTCGCAATACAATGTACGCGGAGGAAATTATGACGAAAATCTGGTATATGTTAATGAAATTGAAGTGTACAGACCCTTCTTGATTCGTTCAGGGCAACAAGAGGGATTGAGTTTTGTCAATCCAGATATGACACAGTCGGTAAAATTCTACGCTGGAGGATTTCAGTCCAGATATGGTGATAAACAAGCCTCGGTGCTGGATATTGCTTATCGTACGCCAACCAGATTTGGCATAAAAGGAAATGCCAGTTTTCTGGGAGCAGGGCTTACTTTAGAACAAGTTTCTAAAAATCAAAAATGGAGCGTAATTACTTCGGGCAGATACCGAAACAATGCACTTTTGGTCAATAGTCAAGATACCCAAACCAATTTTAATCCCAAATTTTTTGATTGGCAAACATACCTGACTTTTATACCCAATACCAAATGGCATTTTAGCTTTTTAGGATGCCTTTCGTCAAACAATTATAATTATAAACCGCTAATAAAACGGACTAAGTTTGGTACAATTGACAAGCCTACGGAGCTTTCTATTTTCTATCAAGGACAAGAAGTAGACAAATACCTGACCATGTTCGGAGCATTGAAGACGACCTATTCCGTATCGGAAAATTTTGATTTAAAATTAATCGGTTCCATATATCACGCCACCGAACAAGAATATTTTGATATACTCGGACAATACAGGTTAGGAGAGGTAGACACGAATTTGGCATCGGACAATTTTGGCGAAGCACAATATACGCGAGGCATTGGACAACAGCTCAATCACGGACGTAATAATATTGATGCCCTGATTGCAAATGTTGAACTCAAAGGAATGCACGACTTTGGACGTAAACAGCTCGAATGGGGTGCAAAATACACCAAGGAAGACATCAGAGACCGACTTGTAGAATGGGAGGTAATCGATTCGGCAGGATTCTCACTCAATCCACCCTTGTTAAACTTGCCCATTAATGACCAACCCTACAATCCTTACATAGGACCTTTAGTGCCATATCAGAATATTAGGGCTACCAATTACACTGTTATCGACAGATTATCGGCTTTTCTGGAGTACAAAGGACGTTTCGAAAGTAACGAACATCAGTTTGGTTATAATTTGGGTGCAAGAGTTCACGCTTGGAATGTTACGGACAAAACGACCTCAACATCAAATCAACAAATAATATTTAGTCCGAGAGGGCAGTTTTATGTCAAACCCAACTGGAGGCGAGATATGGTGTTTGTATTATCGGTAGGAATGTATCAGCAACCGCCTATGTACAAAGAGCTAAGAAATTTTGAAGGTCAGGTAATTACAGATGTAAAAGCTCAAAAATCAATACATTATGTGTTGAGCAATGATTATAGTTTCAGGATGTGGAACAGACCTTTTAAGCTGGTAACCGAGGCGTACTATAAGCATTTTACAGATGTAAACCCGTATACGCTTGAAAATGTAAGAATTAGATACTCGGCAACCAACAACGCAAAAGCCTATGCCGCAGGATTTGATTTTAGGCTTAATGGAGAATTTGTCCCTGGTACAGAATCATGGGTGAGTATAGGGTGGTTAAAAACCGAAGAAAATATTGACGGAAGAGGATACATTGCACGACCAACAGACCAACGATTCAAAGCTTCAGTGTTGTTTCAAGATTATATGCCAAACTTTCCGCAGATAAAAATGTATCTTAATTTGGTGTACAATACAGGATTACCTGGAGGTTCGCCTTCGTATGCCGATCCGTACATCTACCAGAATAGACTTAAAGATTATAGCAGAGCCGATGCAGGATTTCTGTATGTTTTGGTTGATAATAATACTTTGTCCAAAGAAACCTCTTGGAAAAGACATTTCAAAGAACTTGCCCTTGGACTTGAGGTGTTTAACCTGTTTAATAATCAGAATGCCATAAGCAACACTTGGGTAAGAGATGTATATACCAAGCAACAATACGGAATACCGAACTATTTGACATCGAGGGTGTTTAGTGTTAAATTAGAATTTAGTATTTAAAAAAAGATTAATAACATAAATAAAAAGAAGATGAAAAAGATAATGTTTTTGTTGCTATCTACAATAATGTGGGTAGGATGTAGCTCAGATGATAATTCAAACGGAGGTAATAATACTGGAATTGTACCAGATTTTTATCCAGAACAAGACGGTACTTATTGGCGTTATAGAGTGCATAAAGACGCTAATAATATAGGAGTAGACTCGCTCTATATTGACGGAAAAAGTTATATCAATTCGGTTCAATACACTTCTTACGGTCTCAAGCATACGCCCAAAGGATTTTATTCAGGCATATTAGATAGTGGGCAAACGCGTATCGATGGCTCTAAGTTTATTTATTATGGAGCTTTAGATTTACAAAATATATTTCCTCAACTTACAGGATACAGCATTCTCCTTGAAGATTTTGTGTTTTTTGACAACACTGCCCCTGAAGGACAACAGCTGGATTCCAGAAGTGGAAGCCAAACGATTTCGTATCAGAATGGAATTGATTTTGTAGTAGAATACACCATCTCATCAAAGGCAGGAGCGGTACACAACAATCTGAATGTGTTGAATAACAATTACAACCAAGTGCGTTCGTCAGTGTTTACGTTAAGTGCCAAGGTAAAAGCCAAAAAAACGATTTTGGGCGTTCCTATAACGTATACCATTTTGGAAACGCAAGATGTGGCGGTGTCTACACAACATTTCAAAGATGGAATAGGAATGATTTTTGCCAATACCGATATTCAATATGAGTTGGCGGATTTTCCAAATATAGGTGTTACCGTTCCGTTTCCTCAATATTTTGAAATGAATATCAAAGAATCGTTAATCAACTATAATTTACAATAGAAAAACTATGGAAAACAACGCAATACAATTCAAAACAAACCTCAATTGCGAGGGCTGTGTAGCAAAAGTACAAGCCGATTTAGATAAAATTGTAGGAGCAGAAAAATGGCATGTAGATACTGCAAATCCATTAAAAATCCTAAGTGTGAGCAGTGATGCTGATGTGCAAAAAATAGTTGAAATTGTCAAGAGCAAAGGTTTTGTAATTGATAGTATAGATAAATAATGTTTGTTATAAAACAGAAAACTTCTCAAAATTAGCAGATAAATTTTGGATATGTCCTCTGAGCAAAAACTTAAAGCCTTGGCCGAGCAACTCCGATTACCCTCTGGCGAAAAGGGCATCGAAATTGGTAATATGATGTACCAAACCAACTTTTCGATGACCAAACACGCTATGGACTTTTTGGATATTTCAACCAATTCCAAAATATTAGAACTCGGTCATGGCAATGCAAAACATTTGGAATACCTGTTTCAAAATCAAACAGATTGTTGTTATTATGGTTTGGAAATGTCCGAGCTGATGTATCAACAAGCAATCGAAAATACTCAATTGCTCTCGTCTGACAAGTTTATTCATTTTCAACTGTACAACGGAAAGAATATACCTTTTAAAGACCGTTATTTTGATGCTATTTTTACGGTAAATACCCTTTATTTTTGGCAAAATCCTGTCGATTTTATTCAAGAATTATACCGCGTATTGAAACCAAAAGGAAGGCTAATTATCACTTTTATTCAGGAAGAATCTTTTGTAAATTTGCCTTTCACCAAGTTTGGTTTTCAGCCTTATAATAATGAGTCTATTCAAAAGTTAATCGGAAAATCCCATTTTACGATTTGCGATTTTCAACATCAATCGGAAAATATTTTGAGTAAAATGGGCGACCCTATCGAACGGAAGTTTTCGACTATTATTTTACAGAAGTAGAAATTTTATAAAATGAACGTGTTTTATGTGAAATTTTACACGCTAAAACTAAACTATTAAAAATGCCATCAAAAAATAAAAATACCATCACACAAACTTTTCCCGTCCTTGGCATGAGCTGTGCGGCTTGTGCCAGCGGGGCAGAAAACATTGTAAAGCAAACCCAGGGCATCGTATCGGCTTCGGTAAATTTTGCCACGGGCAACCTTACGGTGGAATATTTTCCGAGTGCAACAAGCATTGCCGAAATAAAAAAAGCCGTACAAAAAGGCGGGTACGACCTACTTATCGAAAATGAAGAAGAACAACAACAAACCCTCGAAGCTCTCCACGAAGAAAAACTCAAAAAACTAAAATTCAAATCGTTTTGGGCGATTATTCTGTCCCTTCCTGTGGTGATTATCGGAATGTTTTTTATGAATATGCCCTATGGCAACGAAATTTCGTGGGCGTTTGCTACGCCTGTCCTATTTTGGTTGGGCAAAGATTTTTTTGTCAATGCGTGGAAACAAACCCAGCATCGCACCGCCAATATGGATACGCTCGTGGCTCTCAGCACGGGTATCGCCTATATTTTCAGTGTAATAACGATGATTTTCGCGGATTTTTTACACCAAAAAGGCATTCACGCTCATGTGTATTTTGAGGCGGCATCGGTGATTATCGCCTTTATTTTGTTGGGTAGGTATTTAGAAGAAAAAGCCAAAGGGAATACTTCTACCGCTATCAAAAAACTGATGGGGTTACAGCCCAAAACGGTGGTAGTTCTGCACGAAAATACGGAAAAAATCACACCGATAGAGTCCGTAAATGTGGGCGATATTATCCTCGTAAAACCTGGCGAAAAAATTGCGGTGGACGGCATCGTAACGCAAGGAAATTCGTTTGTAGACGAGAGTATGCTCAGTGGCGAACCCTTGCCTGTGCAGAAATCTCAGGGCGAAAAAGTCTATGCAGGAACGATGAATCAAAAGGGAAGTTTTCAGTTTCAAGCGGTAAAAGTGGGCAAGGAAACGCTCCTTGCTCAAATCATCAAAACGGTGCAAGACGCCCAAGGAAGCAAAGCTCCCGTACAAAAATTGGTGGACAAAATTGCCGCAATTTTCGTCCCTACCGTATTGATTATCTCGGTGCTTACATTTGTGCTTTGGCTTGTGTTTCGTTCTGAAAATCAATGGATTCAAGGAGTGATTTCTGCCGTTACGGTATTGATTATTGCTTGTCCGTGTGCTTTGGGATTGGCTACTCCCACTGCCATTATGGTAGGTGTGGGCAAAGGAGCGGAAAACGGAATTTTGATTAAAGATGCCGAAAGTTTGGAATTGGCACAGAAAATCCAAGCCATTATCCTCGACAAAACGGGGACGATTACGCAAGGTAAACCCCAAGTTACCGATGTGCTTTGGCTCAATAATGACAATTCGGCTGAAAATATTTTGGTACATATCGAAAAACAATCCGAACATCCATTAGCAGAGGCTGTGGTAAGTGCGAGCCGCACAGGCAATTTAAGCTCAAATAAAGATTCAGATAATATTTTTGCCAATGCAACTCATATCTCTCCTCCTTTGGAGGAGCAAGGGAGAGGATTTGAAAGCATCACAGGAAAAGGGGCAAAAGCCTTGTGCAACGGCGATTGGTATTTTGTAGGAAATAAAAATTTATTGAACGAAAACGGCATTCGGATAGATGCTGCTCTTTTACAAAAATCCGATGAATGGACACGCCAAGCAAAAACTGTGATTTGGTTTGCCGATAGCCAAAAAGCGTTGAGTGTTTTAGCAATTTCGGACGAAATAAAAACCACTTCCGCACAAACCATCAAGGAATTACAACAGATGAACATCGAATGCTATATGCTTACGGGCGACAACAAAGCCACTGCCACAGCCATTGCCAAGCAGGTAGGAATTTCGCATTTTCAGGCGGAAGTTTTGCCACAAGACAAGGCTGATTTTGTAAAAAAACTCCAATCCCAAGGCAAAGTAGTAGCTATGGTAGGCGATGGCATCAACGACAGCACGGCACTTGCCACGGCAGATGTGAGCATCGCGATGGGCAAAGGCTCGGATATAGCAATGGATGTAGCCAAAATGACGCTCATTTCATCAGATTTAACCAAAATTCCACAAGCTATTCGCTTATCAAAACGCACGGTAGCGACCATTCGTCAGAATCTGTTTTGGGCGTTTATCTACAACCTCATCGGCATTCCCATCGCCGCAGGGATTCTCTATCCCATCAACGGTTTTCTGCTCAACCCTATGCTTGCCGGTGCAGCAATGGCACTGAGTTCTGTAAGCGTAGTAGCCAATAGTTTGAGATTGAAGAAAGGGGTGTTGTGAATATAGCGGGATTATGGGACAATGGAAGAGTAAGAAACTCTACAAAACCATGTTAAAATTAATTACATATAAAATATTTTTGTAATTTTACAAAATAAATCATAAAGTTAGAGATGTAAAATGAATAAAAATTTAAATAGAATTGAATATTGGTTAAAAGAAAATGCGAGTAAAATATTTGAATATTCTTTAAATAATCCAGCTAATGAAAAAGAAATTAAAGAACTTGAAAGCATCATTGGAAAGGAGTTACCTGAAGACTTTAAAGAACTTTATTTATGGCATAACGGATTGAATGACCAAGAAAATCTTGGAAACCTTTTCTATGGAATGGATTTTTTCTCCATTGAAAATATAATTTCTGAGTATATATATAGGAAAGAAAATTTTTCTCTTGAAAACATTCAACTTAAAAAAGCAGACAAACAGATTGATACTTCAAATATTTACAATCCGTATTGGATAAAATTTGCCTTTGATGGTGCTCATACACATTTATTCCTTGACCTTTCTCCAACTCAAAATGGAAAATATGGACAAATAATTTTCATTGATGACGAAGAAGAAATTGGAATTTTAGTAGCTAATTCAACTGCTCAATTAGTTGAAAATTTTAAAAATGATTTAGAAAATCAGCTATATTATCTAAACGAAGATGCCTTAGAAGATGAAAATCATTTTTTAGAAGTTGATGATAAAATTGATATTGTAAATTGGTATGCGAGTGAAGTTTGGAAACGCTAAACCATTTATTTTCACCTCAAAAAAATGTAATTTATCGTAGTAACAAAACATACGAAACAATTAGTATCAGAAGAGATTAACGGTTTTAAATATATAAAAAATGAAAAAAATAATTTTATTTTGTTTAGGAGGAATAGCAATTTTCTCAATCGGATTTTTTATCTGGGTACGATACAAGCTGAATAAATATGAGGGAGACAATAACAAATCCACAGAATTGGCCTCTGAAATTCAGCAATGTTTTCATAGACAACCCTTAGCATCATATCCATTCGAGGAAGGCATTCCCAGTTGGGGAAATGATTATCTTGTGTTAGAAAATATGAGTGCAACAGACGAAATAAGCGTAAGATACCATTCTGATTGGAATGAAAAATTAGGTACAGAAAGTAATTTCCCAGGCGAAAATGTGAGGGGATTGGCAATTATAGAAATTGACTATATAGAAGTTGGAGAATATGTAAGCAAAAAAGGAGGTATAAAAAGTGGAAAAGCAATTCAACGAAACTACATTATCAACTATTTTGATATGAAAAAAAGAGCTATTATTGCCAAAGATACGCTTATTGGCGATGAACCTGCCGAAACAAAGGGTGCTACGGGGTCTGGAATGGGAGATTTACCAAAAGATAAATTGGTTGTAGAAGCTATTAAAAATAGAATAAAATAAAATCATTAAAAAATGACAACAGAAAACAACGAAACACAAGTACCAAACAAAAAGCAAATGGTTGTAGAAAGAATAAAGGCATTTGCTTACGGGCTTATAGGTTCATTATTTTTTACTTGGGGACTTACTTATTTTCAGGAGCAGGAATCGTACAGAGTTCCGAGGTTATTGCGTCCTGCTTTTGAGCTTTTTGGAAATATCGGTTTAGCAGTTGGACTCATTATTTTTGGTGGATTGCTGATGTTTTATGCCTATAATAGTTTCAAAAAAAACGGCGGAAAACCTATCGTAATGCTCATAACTTTGCCCTTGCTGATTGTTTTGGCTGGTGCACTTACTATGTTAGAAAGTTCTAACAAAGCAAGTGTAAATACCACAAGTGAGGCTGCAGATATAGAAACAGAAATAGCCAATGCAATGCGTCCCAAAATAGATAACCCAAGAGCTGATGACTATTTTGACAAAATGGAAAAAATGTTACAACAAATGACCAAAGCAAAAGAAAGTAGTGATAAAGCAATGTTTGATGATTTAGAGAAACAATACTTCCAAATCAAAAAGGATTACGATGATATTTTTATAGAGATGGCTAAAACCCCATATTACAAAGAATTTGCTGTTTACAACGCTAAAATCTCAAAACAAATCACTAAGTTGAGAGAAAGATAGTTGAGGTGTGTTTTGGGGAGATGGGTTAAAATATGTATACTTGATCAATCCAACGATAACTGGTGTGGCTATGGCACTGAGTTCTGTAAGCGTGGTAGCCAATAGTTTGAGATTGAAGAAAGGGGGATTGTTAAAATAATTGATTTATGATAATTATAAGTGTTTTTTGTTTTGAATAAATGAGAAATAAAGGGATTATATACGTGTTTTTCTATTATAGTGGTTAAAAAAGTAGTTTAAAACGAAAAAACGATGAAATTGTATTTTCTTTAAATGTT
>JAUMYH010000049.1 GCA_030528745.1 Bacteroidota bacterium | reverse complement strand
GAACTCTAAAAGATTTTGACCATTAAAAATTTCCATAACCACCTGATTTTATGAGTCACAAAGATATGAAAATATATGAGGAACTCAAAAAAATAATATCAAAATTCAAGTTTCTTTTTTCGGAGTTCAAAATTTTGTCCTAGGTATACTTTTCGGACTATTTCATCTTCAACCAATTCCTCTGGTACACCAGCCTTTAGGATTTGTCCCTCAAACATAAGATAGGTTTTGTCGGTAATAGCCAGAGTTTCTTGCACATTGTGGTCGGTAATCAAAATACCGATATTTTTATTTTTGAGTTGTGCCACAATGCGTTGTATGTCTTCTACTGCCACAGGATCTACTCCAGCAAAGGGTTCGTCAAGCAATATAAATTTAGGATTGGTTGCCAATGCACGAGCTATCTCGGTTCGTCTGCGTTCGCCCCCCGATAGCAAATCACCGCGATTTTTACGAATATGGTTCAGATTAAATTCGTTAATAAGTTCGTCCAATCGGTAGAGTTGTTCTTTTTTTGACAATTTGGTCAGTTGTAACACGCCCAAGATGTTTTCTTCAATAGAAAGTTTTCTAAATACAGACGCTTCCTGAGCCAAATAGCCAATTCCGTGCTGGGCTCTTTTGTACATAGGATAGTCGGTAATGTTCAATTCGTCTAGGAAAATATTACCTCCGTTGGGCTTTACAAATCCAACAATCATGTAAAAAGAGGTGGTTTTACCAGCTCCGTTAGGTCCTAGCAGACCTACGATTTCGCCTTGCGAGACCTCTACAGATACATTTCGTACAACGGTGCGTTTTTTGTATGTTTTGACTAAATTTTCGGCTCGTAGTTTCATAAAATGAATAAGTATTTCAAAAGCAAAGATAGTTTTAAAATAAATAAAATAAAACTTTTTAAGAACTAACTATCGGTTGTTGTAATAATTTGTAGGAATACAAACAATAATAAAACTGTTTTTTGTACTTTTGTTTTTGTCAAAAATGATTTAGCTAAACATATAGAATCTTTATGGAATACATATTGTTGATATTAGGATTTGTATTGGTTGTACTGGGATTTTTCGGAAGTTTTTTACCAAGTCCAGGGGCTTTATTTAGTATTTTGGGGTTGGTTTGTTTGGAGCAAATTCCAGATTTAGAGGTAACAGAGTCTGTGTTTTGGGTGTTGATAGTGTTGTTGTTATTGACTTTTGTACTTGATTTTGTGCTTCCAGCTATGTTTACCAAAAAGTACGGAGGTTCTAAATATGGAGCTTGGGGAGCTACACTATTATCGATAATAGTTGCTATTGTTATGTTGTTTTTGTCCATACCAGGCGGATTCATAATAGCCAGTATTATAGGCGTAATAATGATTATATTTTCGAATTTTTTCGGAGCTTTGTTTGGAGAATTATTGTACAAACCTAAAGATATTGTAAGAGCCTTACGAGCCTCGTATGGTTCGTTTGTAGGATTTTGTGCCGCTACTTTGGTAAAGATGACTATAGGAATGGTTACAATAGTGTTTTATTTTGTAGAAGTAATTCGCAACTGGGAGGTTTTTGCCAAGTAACTTTTTCAGAGATTTTAATTTAGATAACAGGAACATGAGATTTCAAGATGTATTAGGACAAGAGTATTTAAAAAAGCATTTGATTACAACGGCCGATAACAAACGTATTCCACATGCACAACTTTTTGTAGGGAAGGCTGGGAGTGGTACTTTGGCAATGGCATTGGCGTATGCCAGATATGTGCTGTGTGGTACTGATAATGTGGCGTGTAATATGAAGGTAGATGCTTATTCACACCCCGATTTACATTTTGTATTTCCGACCATAGCTGGAAAAGAAGATTTTCAGGATTTATTTAGAGAATTTTTAAAAGAAACCCCTTACGGAACGCTTTTTGACTGGTACAAAAAGATAGGAGAATTAGGTAAACAAGGCGAAATAAGAGTGGGCGTGGTTCAAAATATCATTAAATCCACATATTTGAAATCTTACGAAGGGGGGTATCGTATTTTTATTATTTGGGAGGCCGATAAAATGAATGTTGCCACGGCTAACAAGCTACTCAAAATTATAGAAGAACCGCCCAAAAATACGCTAATAATACTCACCACCGAAGACTTAGGAGCTATACTTCAGACCATTCGTTCCAGATGTCAAATACTATATCTTAATCAGTTGCCCGAACAAGTGATAGCCAAGGAGTTGAACGGCCGATTTAACATCTCAGAAGAGGAAGCCCAGCTCATAGCACATCAATCGCAAGGAAGCTACACAAAAGCCTTAGAATTAGTCCATCAAGAAGAGGATAATTCGTTTGATAATTGGTTTGTAGAATGGGTTCGTACGGCGTTTAAAGCCAAAGGAACTCCTTCAACGATAATTGCTCTGATGGATTGGTCAGAAAAATTGAGTAAAGAAAAAATAGAGGTTCAAAAACGTTTTTTGGAATATTGTATAGAGGTATTTCGTCAGGCAATGCTACTGAACTATCAGGCAACATCTTTGGTGTATTTGCATCCGAAGGTACAGGGGTTTGAGTTAAGTAAATTTGCCAAATTTGTCAATTCCAATAATATCGAAAGCATATACAAGGAATTGTCCCAAGCCATTTACCATATCGAAAGAAACGGAAATGCCAAGATGATTTTTACAGATTTATCGATTAAATTAACCCGATTGATACATCAGAATTAGTATGTATGTTGTAGATAATGAGTTGTATTTTCCTCCAGTGGATACCGCCAATGAGATAGGAATCGTAGCAGTTGGAGGCGATTTGTCGGTAGAGCGGTTGCTATTGGCGTATCTTAGTGGGATTTTTCCGTGGTATGATTACGATGAACCTATAATTTGGTGGGCACCACCAGAACGCATGGTAGTTTCGCCCACAGCCTATAAGCCTTCCAAAAGTCTTCGGAATATCATCAACAGAGGGATTTATAAGGTTACGTTTAATCAATGTTTTAGGGAGGTCATCAAATCTTGCAAAACAATTGATAGAAAAAATCAAGAGGGAACGTGGATAAATGATGATATAGTGGCTTCCTATACGCAATTGCATGAATTGGGTTATGCCAAATCGGTGGAAGTATGGGAGGGCGAAGAGTTAGTAGGAGGTCTTTATGGCGTAGATTTAGGTAACAAAATTTTTTGTGGCGAAAGTATGTTTTCTAAAAAATCAAATGCCAGTAAGGTGGCTTTCGCTTGGCTTGTAGACTATCTGAGGCACAATCAATATGTACTTCTGGATTGTCAGGTACACAATCTGCATTTGGAATCGCTAGGAGCTTTTGAAATAAATCGAGATGTTTTTATGGAAATTTTAAAAAATCAAAACCTCAAAGAATTAAGTTATAACCAATGAATATTCAAGATTTTCAACAAAAAGCCAAAAACAAACAGATTGAACATAAAAAATTTCTTCAAAAACTCAAAAACAAGCCCCCTAAAGGCTTGGACGATATGGTGCAAGATATTCACGATGCTGTATTCGCAGACATAGATTGCCTTTCGTGTGCCAATTGTTGTAAGACTACAGGGCCGTTGTTTACCAATAAAGATATAGAAAAAATATCCAAATTTTTTAAAATATCACCCCAGCAGTTTATCGATAAATATCTCAGGATTGATGAGGATAACGATTATGTGTTACAGCAGTTGCCTTGCCCTTTTTTAGACGCGGATAATTATTGCTCTATATATGCCTACAGACCCAAAGCCTGTGCAGAATATCCGCATACGGATAGAAGGAAAATTTATCAAATAAATCATCTGACTTTAAATAACACGCTTATTTGTCCTGCCGCTTATCTGGTTGTGGAGCAAATGAAAAAACAAATAAAAATATAAATCGATTTTTCGTAGTAAATTGTTATATTTGTGTAGTTTAAATTTTTTAAAAATGATGAAAAAGATATTTTTTCTACTGGGATTATTTGTGTTTCAGTTAGCCTTAGGACAAAGTTTTAATGAATATTTTGAAGATGCAACCTATCGTTTGGATTATATTTTTGGAGGAAATATCAACCAACAAAAAGCATATTTACAAGAGGTTACTCATATCGAAAAATGGCATGGGAGGGTCGATAATTTGGACTCAACGCCCATTCAAGGTCAGGCACAAATAAGGGTGTACGACCAAGATACGAACAAACTGATATACGTCTTGCCCTTCGGAAGTTTGTTTCAGGAATGGCTGACACAGGAACAAGCTCATAAACAAACAAGAGCTTTTGAAAATTCATTCCTAATCCCCAAACCACATAAGGATATTAAAGTCGAAATTGTATTTTTTGATTCCAAAAGGAAAGAACATCTGATTTCGTCTGAAGTAATTGAGGTGAGGGATATTCTAATCAGAAAATCTAATCCTTCAGATGTACACCCATTTGAGGTTTTGCATAAGGCTGATATTGAGTATCCTATAAAAATAGCCATTGTGGCAGAAGGGTACACCGCTGACGAAATGGATAATTTTTGGGCAAAGGCCAAACAAACAGTCCAACATTTGTTTGAACACAAAGCCTTTGGAACTCACAAAGATAGAATTCAGATTGTAGCAGTTCCGTTCATCTCGGAAGATGCTCAAGTAAGCATTCCGTCTGCAGGAATATGGAAAAAAACAGCAGTTTCGTCCAATTTTGATACCTTTTATTCTCAAAGATACTTGACGACATCAAGAGTGTTTCAGTTGCATAGAATTTTGGAAAATATTCCATACCACCATATAGTAATTTTGGCAAATACAACCACTTACGGAGGTGGTGGGATTCTAAATGCCTATACATTAACAACCACCGAACATGCCATGTTTGCCCCCGTGGTGGTGCATGAAATTGGGCATAGTATCGGAGGCTTGGCAGACGAATATTTTTACCCCAATGATGTTTTTGAAGCCACTTCGGTTCAAGATGTAGAGCCATGGGAGCAGAATATAACGAATTTGGTAGATTTTGATTCAAAATGGAAAACGATGTTGGGTAAAAAAGTTCCCATTCCGACCCCAAAAGAAAAGTCCGAAAAGTATAAAATAGGAGTTTATGAAGGCTTGGAAGGAAATGGAATTTATATTCCTTCTTACGATTGTAGAATGAAGCACAATAAGGCAAAGGATTTTTGTCCAGTATGTACAAAAGCCTTATCAGATATGATAGATTATTATACCTTACCTAAAAATAAATAGTTATGCAACACAAGATTAATTTGATATTAGATAAAGCCGACAGAACCATACGGAAATTCCCTTTGGTAATTATCAGTTCGATTTTATGTACAGTATTTGCAATTTATTCGATTGAAGTTGAGGGTAATCTTTTTCAAAAAGAAACATTTTCTTATGGGGAAATGATATACCGATTGGCCTTTGTTTTTAATTTGGGTATATCTGTGTTTTTTGGAGTAAAAATAGCAGAGGAGCGATACGGCAGATCGTTATGGTTCAATTTGGTAGGAGTGGGTTTATTGGTTTGCTTTTATTTTATTTTATCTGAAAATGAGTTTCTTAAATCGAATTATACCATCGAATTTCCGATTTATACAGCCTCCATATATGCAGGAGTTCATCTTTTAATTGCCTTTATAGCGTATTTAAGAACAAAAGACCGTACCGAAAATTGTTTTTGGGAGTACAACAAAAATCTGTTTTTGAATTTTATAATCTCGGGAATGTTTGCCTTGGTTTTGCTTTTGGGATTGTGTTTGAGTTATTATGCCATAGAAGAATTGTTTGGCATAGGAATTAGCGATAAGGTATATGTGTATACCCTATTGATTTGTGGTATTTTTGTTAAGAGCTTTATATTTTTGAGTTTCTCGGAAAGTTTGGCTAATCTAGAACGCACAGATCGTCCTTACCCTATGGTTCTGAAGTTTTTTGTACAATTTATAATCATTCCGTTGTTGCTACTTTACGGACTGATTTTGTACACCTATGCCATAAAGATATTGTTTACTTGGACTTTGCCTCAAGGTGGTGTTTCTTATATGATTATGGGGTATTGTTTGGTAGGAATTCTTACATATTTATTGGTATATCCACTTACTGGCAAAGATACTCGAACGTGGGTAAGGGTATTTTTTAAATTGTTTTACAAAACGATGTTTCCGCTAATAATTCTGCTTTATGTGGCTATTTTTACTCGGGTTTTAGAATATGGCATTACCGAAAACAGGTATTTCGTTTTGATATTTGCATTATGGCTTACTGTGGTGTTGAGTTATTTTGTTTTTAGAAAAGATGCTCAAATTAGTTTTATTCCGACTTCATTGTTTGTAATAATATTTGTGGCTGTATTTATGCCGTTTACCAATGCTTTCAATATCTCGAAATGGAGTCAGAAAATACAAATGATGAAAATACTTCAAAAAGCTAATGTATTGGAAAATGGAGTCATTAATTTTGAAAAATCTATTTCGGAAGATGATTTAAGTAGGTTTAGAGAAAAAGTAATGTATTTTAGATACCGAAAAGATATGACTCCTATTTTGGAAGTGGTGCCAGATTCAATCAAAAGTTTTGTAATTGAGGATTTTGACGATGGGATTGGATATACCTATATACCAAGCTATTTTACAAATGTAGTGTCGTCTGATGGGGCAGAACAGATAGATTATGTTGATGACTATTTAAAATATCACAGAGAAAAATATGATTCAAATATAGATGTGCCACAGGGTTATCACAATTTTATTTTTGTTGATAATTTGTATTGTAATAAGGCGTATACAATAGACGAAAATGTGGAGCTGATACCCTATATTGATGAAATGATTTTGAAAACCAAAGATGAAAAATACACCTATCAACTTAAAGAACAAATAGAAAAATATATAAAAACCAGCGGAATGATAGATAGGCTTATACCACCACGTAGTACAGAGGAAACAGAAGAGAGGGGAATAACAAAATCCTCAAAAGCTCCTCATATATATTTTAAATTAGGAGGATATGAATTTGTATTTATTCCGAGTTCGCTTGATTTTAGATTTAATTTAAAAACCAAAGAGTTTGTAGGAATTGAAGAGGCCTACTATGGTCAAGGACATATATTCTATAGATTGGATCAGAGTGAAAAGTAACATCTTGAGCGTTCTTGTATGAACCATATAAAGCAAAAGAGCCAAAGTCTGTTCAAACTTTGGCTCTTTTGTTATTGTAACAACAAGTTATTTGATGATTTTTACAGGTGTATCGTTCTGAAGGTTAATTTGTCCGCTAGTAACTACAACATCGCCTTCGGCAAGTCCTTCGAGGATTTCGATTTTTTCACCAAAATTTCTTCCACTTTTCACGGTAATAAGTTGGGCTTTACCATCTACAACTTTAAAAATTTTGTTCTGACTCACACTACCTACATAGGCTGTACGCGGAACAGTAAGCAATTTGGCATCTTTGTTGGTCGATGACGAAAACGCTACAGTGGCATACATTCCAGCTTTAAGAATCTTATTTTTGTTAGAAACGGTAATCTCTACAGGGAATTTCAAAGCACCGTCCGATTTAGGAGCAATGAAAGATATTTTTCCTTCAATTGGTTCGCCAATACTAGGCGTTATTTTGGCAGTTTCACCTATCCTCAAAGCAGATACCTGATTTTCGTCCACAGTAACTCGGAGTTTAAGATTATCGATATTTACAATATTAAACAATGTTCCACCAGCCCCAACAAAACTACCAATTTCAACCTGTTTACTATTTATAAGTCCACTAATTTCGGCTCTTACGGTAGAATAACCAGAATAGATTTGTGCCGAATTATAGTTGGCTTGTGCATTTTGCAATTGCAATCGTACTTGATCCAATTGCTGTTGGGTAACTCCTCCTGTTTTGAAGGCACTTTCAAAACGAGTTACTTCGTTTTTGGCATTATCCAGTATGGCTTTGGCTTGTTCAAGCCCTACGTTCACCTGATCGGCTTTGATTTGAGCTATTGGCTGTCCAGCTTTTACAAAATCCCCTTCTTTAACGAATATTTTGACTACTTGTCCGCTCATTTCGGCCGATACATTAAGGTCTTGTTCTGCTACAAAAGTTCCGTTTACAGTAAATAAATCCGAGATGTTTTCGTTCAATACGCGATCAACACGAACAGCTACTTGGGCATTTTTTTCGGCTACAATTGCCACCTCTTGAGCATTTTTTTCTTTGTTAGAATATAATCGATATGCCACAAAAGCAAGTGTTCCCAATACAATAATGAATGTGGTAAGTTTTTTCATGTTTTATAATAATTTAATTTAAGGGTAATAAATTTTGTTTTAAAGTTCCTTTTGCTTTTAATAACTCAATTTCGGCAAGTTTGTAATTCAGGACGGCATTTGTATAATTGTTTTTGGAATCGGCCAAAGCTCTTTCAGCGTCCAGCAAATCGGTAAGTGTTGCCAATCCTTGAGCGTAGTTGTTTTGGGTGTTGAGTAGTACATTTTGAGCTAGTTTGACGTTATTGTTTTGATTTTCTATGGTTAATAAGCTATTTTGCAGTTGATTTTTGGCGTTTTCAAGGGCAAGATTCATAGCTAGTTTGGTGTCTTTTATATCTGCCTCAAGGCTTTTTAAATCAACACGAGCCATATTTACTTTGGCTTTAGTGCCAAACCCAGCGAATATAGGAATATTAAGATTAATCCCAACACTAGAAAAATCAGACCAATATACATCATTTTTTTCGCCATAAAATAAAGGGTTTTTAGGTCCCATTCCCAACCAACCATAGCTTCCAACCAATGCTAACGAAGGGTAGTAGTTCGATTGTTGTGCTTTGATATTGAGTTCGAGTAATGAATGTTGCTTTTCGAGTGTCCGAATCTCAATGCGTTCTTGAATGTTATCGTCCTCAAAAACCAACCTAAAATCGGGTTCAAAACCATCTTTTGGAAGTGTTATTTGCTCTTCGATAGGCATTCCAATCATAAATTTAAGTGTGTTTTCAGTGAGTTGCAAACCATTTAACGCCTGTTGTCTAGCCGATTTCAAATTATTAACAGCTACAATAGTACGATCCAAATCAATCTTTTTTGCCAAACCAGAATCGTACAAACCGTTAATTATGGCAGCTGTTTTTTCGGTAAGAGAAAGGTTTTGTTCAATATTTTCGAGGGTTTGTTTACTCTGAAATACGTGATAATATATAGTGGCTACTTTTTCAATAATTTGAGTTTCGGTAAGTTCCAGATTCAGTTGATAAAACTCACGCGTAGTACGAGCAGCCTTCAGTCCAATAAAAACAGTCTGATTGAAAAGTACTTGAGTGAGTTGGGCTGTGGCTTGTGAGTTCCATTTTTGTCCCATTTGCATACGTACTACTCCATTTTGCCCAAAGCTACTTCCGTTAATATAAATACTCTGTAACTCTATATTATAGGTAAGTCCAGCATTGATGTCAATTTTCGGAAGTGCACTGGCTCTAACCTCCTGAATTTGATAATTACTCCTTTCAATAGCCAGTTGAGCTTTCTGAGCATCAGCTTTATTCTCAAGGGCGTATCTAATGGCTTTTTCGAGAGTAAGTTCTTCGGTTTGAGCGTAAGATAACACACCCATTATTGTAAAAACTGTTACAAAAAATTTTTTCATATAATAATGATAAATAGTATTTAGGATTTTAAATTTTTTTCGAGGATTATTTTTTCCAAAATTTCAATTCCTTTAGGATTACACAATATTCTTAAAAGATAGATGTTGTGATAGGTTATTACTTTCCAAATGTTAAATTGATCTTCGGGGTATATCTCTGTTTTCTGACGTACTTCTTGCATTCCGTGATAAAACGCTTGAACAAACTGGAGGTCAATATCTTCACGAAAAACTTTTTCTTTCAGTCCTCTGGTGATGAGTTGTTCAATATAGTTATAATCCAAATTTTTGAATCTGGGAGCAAATTTTTGATAAATTTTAGGGTAGTATTTTTTTAATTCCCATACAGGTCGATTATTGGTAATTTTGAAAGTCATTGCCATCTGTTCCATTTTATCAAAAACGTCTTCGATGATATTATTACCTTCTTTAAGTATTGAATAACAGCTATTAACGTTGCTGATAATGAAATAAAGGCATTCCCCAATCAAGATGTCTTTTGACTTAAAATAACCATATAAGGTTTTTTTAGAAATTCCCATTTGATGAACCAAATCATCAGTCGTAAAAGATTTGAAACCATAGGTTATAAATCCTTCAGTAGCTTTTTCTAAAATGAGTTGTTTCATAGAGCGGACTACTATCTTCATTGAATTTGTGCAAATATACAACAAGGAAACTGAAAATAAAAAAAAAGTTTCCGTATTTTTTATTTGAAATAGATTGATATTAAGTGATACAGAATTAGTTGTTTAAAGATTGTTTTGGAGTGTTAATTCAAGAGCTTGAAAAATTTTTTAGTTTAAAAATTTTAAAAATTATGTTTTTTTGTTTAGGTTTGAAGTATCAAAAAGTACAAATCGAATGAATACAGAACAACATATCAATAAGTTAAGAGAAGAGTTAGAATGGTACAATTACAATTACTATGTATTAGATAATTCTCTTATATCCGACTTTGAATTTGACCAAAAACTCAAAGAGCTACAAAAGTTGGAGGCAGCCTATCCAGAGTTTTTTGACGAAAATTCGCCCACAGTAAGGGTAGGAGGGGCTGTTACCAAACATTTTAGGACAATAACCCACAAGCACAGAATGTATTCGTTAGACAATTCTTATTCTAGGGAAGATGTAGAAGAGTGGGGCAAAAGAATACAAAAAGCCCTAGAAGTTTACGATATGTCGTTTACATGCGAATTAAAATACGATGGTGTGTCGGTAGACTTGTTGTACCAAGACGGAAAATTGATTCAGGCAGCAACGCGTGGTGATGGATTACAAGGCGATGATATTACACAAAATATCAAAACAATAAAGTCTGTACCTCTATATCTGAGAGGAGATTTTCCCAAAGAATTTCATATTCGTGGTGAGATAATTATTCCAAAAGAAGCCTTCGCAAAAATGAATCAAGAGCGGATTCAGAATCAGGAAGACCCATATATGAATCCTCGAAATACAGCAAGTGGCAGTATAAAACTTCAGGATTCGGCAGAGGTGGCCAAAAGACCTTTGGAGTGTTTGCTTTATGGAATTGTAGGGGAAGTGTTTGTAGATGAGCAGTTTGTAAGATTGCAAAAGGCCAGAGATTGGGGGTTTAAAGTACCTAACGAATCCAAATTGTGCCATTCCATTGATGAGATAATGGAATTTGTATCTTATTGGGAACAAAATAGAGAACAACTGCCTTATGAAATTGATGGAGTGGTTATCAAACTCAATAATATCAATCAACAGCAAGAGTTAGGATACACCTCAAAATATCCTCGTTGGGCAATAGCCTACAAATTTAAGGCTATGCAGATGGATACCTTGC
Source organism: Bacteroidota bacterium (assembly GCA_030528745.1). Lineage (GTDB taxonomy): Bacteria > Bacteroidota > Bacteroidia > Flavobacteriales > Flavobacteriaceae > Flavobacterium. Next base: position 4,392 of record JAUMYH010000049.1, on the reverse strand, counting down.
TGGAGAGTATTTCCTACCAAGTCGGACGAACTGGTGCTATAACTCCAGTTGCAAATCTTACCCCAGTGCTTTTGGCAGGAACAATTGTAAAAAGAGCTTCATTGCATAATGCAGATCAAATCTCTAAATTAGATATTCGTATAGGAGATTATGTGTTTGTTGAAAAAGGAGGCGAAATAATTCCGAAAATTGTAGGCGTTAATCTAGAAAAAAGAGATGCTAACCTGAGTCCAATCAACTACATAACACATTGCCCAGAATGTCAGTCAGAATTGATACGAGTAGAAGGCGAAGCCTTGCATTATTGTATTAATTCTAATAACTGTCAGCCTCAAATAATAGGCAAGATACAGCATTTTATTTCTCGTAAAGCCATGAATATCGAAGGATTAGGAGAAGAAACCATAGTGCTTTTGTTTCAAAATAAGCTGATATTCAACTATGCAGATTTGTATAATCTGACCGTAGAGCAGCTACTTCCGCTCGACAGAATGGCTCAAAAGAGTGCAGAAAACATCATCAATGGTATATCCAAATCCAAAGAAGTTCCGTTTGAGCGAGTTTTGTTTGCTTTAGGAATAAGATATGTAGGCGAAACAGTGGCAAAAAAATTAGCTCAGTATTATAAGAATATAGATAATCTAATGAAAACAACCTTTGAGGAGTTGGTTTCGATAGATGAAATTGGCGATAGAATTGCACAAAGTGTCCTAGACTTTTTTAAGGATCAGAATAATTTGATTTGTATCCAAAAATTAAAAGATAATCAGATTCAGTTTGTTGTACAGCAGAGAGCAGAATCCGAAAATTCAAGTGATATCTTGAAAGGAAAAACCTTAGTAGTGTCAGGTGTGTTTGAAAATTATTCTAGAGACCAACTCAAAGCCTTAATAGAGCAAAACGGAGGAAAGGTAGGTTCGTCTATATCATCAAAAACAGACTATATAGTAGCTGGTGATAATATGGGACCAAGTAAAAAAGAAAAAGCTGAAAAATTGGGCGTTAAGATTATTTCTGAACACGAGTTTACAAATCTTATATCATAAAAAAGCGAGTCCGACCAGACTCGCCTTTTTTATACAATAATGCTATATTACAGCTTGTAGATAAGACCAAATGTAGCATTAGAATCAAAGAAGTTATTGAATTCATTGATTCCAAATTTAAATTCTGATACTCGTTCACCTCCTTCAGGCTTTCCAGAAGTATAAGACAGAATATCAGATAATCCAAAACTGATAGCAATTCTTTCTGTAACGAAATAGTTTAGTCCTAATGACACACCAGTTCCGAAAAAACTTGCTTTTCTTTCAGCAGGAGCTAATCCTTCTTTAACGCTACCAAACCCTAAGTTAAACTCTCCATAAGTTTTGAATCTTTTCCCTAGTTCCAAGAAGTAATATCTAGCAAAAGCACCAACTTCAAAAGCAGAAGATTTATCCACTGTTTGATAAACGTTATCTATTTTCTGATCTTGTTTAGAACTTAAGTAACCAAACTCAAGCCCTACTGCTAATTCGTCAGACAAAAAGTATCCACCCTTAGGATTAAATTGAAAAGAGTTAGCCTTAACATTTGCATTGTTGTCCTTAGATGCGGAAAATCCAATTGTTCCCTCGATGAACACATCTCCTTCTTCAAAACCATAAAATTTTTCTTCTTCTTGTGCATTAACAAAAGTTAATGAAAATACAGCCAAAGCTGATAAAACTAATTTTTTCATGCTAAATTATTTTTAAATTAACTCTGCAAATGTACAACTAAAAATGAAATATGCAATATTTTTGGAAAACATAAACTTATATTGCCAATTATTGATAATGTTTCTATATTTGTATCTTAACTTTACAAAAGTATAGACAATGTCTGTTTTACAAAAAATAAACACTTTGCCAAAGCAAGTTACATTTACAGAAACAATCGCTTATATCGATGAAAATTACCATTTTACACCAATATCGTTTAAAAATGGTATGTGCTTTAACGAGGAAAATCAAAACAATGGTTCGTGTAAGATTTTTTATTTCGCTCAGCTCAATAAGTTGTCAGAAGAGCAAACACTCCATCTTTTGGGAGTTATTACCGAAAAGATGTCCTCGGGAATCCAGACGGTACAGACCATCAAAATATTAGAAATTTTATGAAATTCGGTTGGGACGGAGTGGCATTTTCTGGGGAAGCACTCAAAAGTAAGTAGATATTAATGTCGTACTTTTGCAAAACAGGAAGAGATAAAATAATACAGATGAAAAACTTCATACAAGAATTACAATGGCGTGGAATGATTCAGGATTGTATGCCTAACGGAAGAATATTTATTAGCTAAATTTTTATAAATAATGAACCACTGGACACAATTAAGCATAGAGTATGCAAATCAGCGTTCGTATTTAGATGATTTGTTTCAAGTGTATCCCACTATTCCAGAGGGAATTAGAGATATAAATCAGGAGAAATGGAACAATATAGAGGCTGCATTTGAGGAGAAAAATAATGATAAACTTATCCGAGAGTTATTACAATTGGATTTATTTCCTATCAAAGACAGCTATATCGCTTATCTGAAACGAGACGCTTCGTCCATAGAACGGAATCCCAAGACTATCAATCGTATATGCGGAAGATTATACGAAATGGGGTTGTCCAAAATTTATGAGCAATGTACTTTGCCCAAGGAAACAAACAGACAAATCGGACCTTTGTTTCGTAGGTGGCTCAATTCAAAAGCATTGGGTGTTTCTCCTGTGTCTTATGAAGAGTTTATTTCCAATGAAGATGATGCAATTTTAGACGGGAGCGATGCTCAACTAATGAAATTTGCAAAAGAATATTTGAATTATAATCGTGTAAAAGGATTAGATTTTGTGGCAAGATTTAATAAACAAATCGTAATAGGTGAAGCCAAATTTTTAACCGATTTCGGTGGGCATCAAAACGCTCAATTTGAAGATGCCATATCCACCATTTTAACAAAAAATATCAACGCTATTAAAATTGCTATTTTAGACGGTGTACTTTATATAAAAGGAAATCATAAAATGTATAAAAATATTACCACCACCTACAAAGATTATAATATTATGAGCAGTTTGGTGCTTCGTGAGTTTTTGTATCAACTTTAAAATGATGATTTTACAATATTCAAATAAAAAAACAGAACAAGAAATTTGGGAAGGTATTACGGAGGTTGCTTTTTCTTCAAAGAAAAGTTTATCTCCCAATATGCTTATTCAATCGGATAATTTAAAAGCTCTTAAATTCCTTATCACTCATTGTAATTTAGAAGGAAAAATTGATTTAATCTACATTGACCCTCCTTTTGCTACAAACAATGTTTTCACAATTTCCGACAGCAGAGCCAACACGATAAGTAATTCTAAAAACGGAACTATAGCTTATACGGATACACTAAAAGGATATGAATTTTTAGAATTTTTAAGGGAGCGACTTTTTTTACTCAAAAGATTACTTTCAGATAAAGGCTCCATATATTTGCATATTGATTATAAAATAGGGCATTATGTTAAAATTATAATGGACGAAGTTTTTGGTATAGAGAATTTTAGAAATGATATTACAAGAATAAAGTGCAATCCGAAAAATTTTTCACGAAAAGCCTATGGTAATATAAAAGATTTAATTTTATTTTATTCAAAAACAGATAAAATGATTTGGAACGAACCCAAAACACCTTATACAGAGGAAGATAAAGTAAAATTATTTCCAAAAACAGACGAAAAAGGACGAAGATATACCACAATTCCTTTACACGCACCTGGGGAAACCAAAAACGGAAATACCGCTATGGAATTTAAAGGAATTTTACCACCAAAAGGCAGACATTGGCGAACGGATATTCAAACTTTGGAGCAATGGGACAACGAGGGGCTTATAGAATGGAGTTCTAATGGAAATCCTCGAAAAAAAATATTTTTAGAGGAACAAGAAGGAAAAAAAACACAGGATATTTGGGAATATAAAGACCCTCAATACCCGCTGTATCCCACAGAAAAAAATGAAGAATTATTACAAAATATCATCAAAGCATCATCAAACGAAGATAGCATTATTTTGGATTGTTTTGCAGGTTCAGGAACTACCTTAAAGGCGGCTCATTCATTAGGTCGAAAATGGATAGGAATAGACCAATCTTCACAGGCTATCAATGTGATACAATCAAAAATAGGAACTATCAAAGAAGATTTATTTATAGACAAAGTAGAGTATAATTTTTTAACATTAGAATAATCAAACACAATGAAAAACTTCATACAAGAATTACAATGGCAGATACATATAAAATAGTAAGTTTATTTTCGGGTTGCGGAGGCTTGGACTTGGGGTTTATCCAGCAAGGATTTGAAGTGATTTGGGCGAATGAATACGATAAGG
>JAUMYH010000048.1:15255-15892 GCA_030528745.1 Bacteroidota bacterium | reverse complement strand
AAATTATTTAAAACCAGTTAGAAAAAGGAAACTGAGGGTCTTGCAAAGGACTCAAAATGTTCAAAAGATATTATCGTCAGATTGATATTCAAAATTTACCCTTTAAAAAACGTGTATTATTAGCTCTACCCTCTTTTATTTTAAAGAAGTTGGTTTATCTTAAACTGAAATTAGCTATTTGGGGTTTAGGAGATTCTGTTTTTAAATGATTTAAAATCAGTATATTCTCTGATGTAGTCTGCCTCAGAAAACACATCTGATGCCACAACCAAACACACACACCCTGAAGAAAAATTACGCAATTCACGCCAAATTCCTGTAGTGATTACCAATCCTTGATTAGGTCTATTCAAGGTTACGATTTTTTGCTGTACGCCATCATTGATTACCACGTCAAAACTACCACTGAGAGCCACCAACACCTCCGATTGTTCAATATGTGCATGACCACCACGTTCTACACCGCTGGGCAAATCGTACAGATAATACACCCGTTTTATTTTGAAAGGAATGGTGTCTTTTTCAATTACTGACAGATTTCCTCGAGTATCTTCAATTTTTGGAATTGAAATGATATAGCAGTCTTCTACAGTGGTCTTTTTCATAAAATAATTTTTTTCTAAAAAATAATATTTTT
>JAUMYH010000048.1:0-15245 GCA_030528745.1 Bacteroidota bacterium | reverse complement strand
AATGTAAGAAACATTGTTGGTATTATATATAGAAAAATATCAATTACCAACAATGTTTAAATATTTTGATGAATATAACAATATGTGTGAGTTAAATCATTGATTTCAAATAGTTTAATATATTCTTTTCAATGCGATTTTCAATGTCCGAAATGTCCGCTTTTTGAAAATTCTCACCCAATATATTCTCGTACAATTCGATATATCTTTCGGATACCGAATCAACATATTCAGAGGTCATCTGTGGTATTTGTTGCCCTTCTTTACCTTGGAATCCATTAGCAATCAGCCACTGTCTTACAAATTCTTTAGATAATTGTTTTTGAGGTTCATTTTTATCCTGTCTTTCTTGATAACCGTCTGCATAAAAATACCTAGACGAATCAGGTGTGTGGATTTCGTCTATAAGAACTATTTTACCATCTTTGGTTTTGCCAAATTCGTATTTAGTATCTACCAGAATAAGCCCTTTTTCTTGAGCTATTTGAGTGCCTCTTTCAAACAAAGCACGAGTGTATTTTTCTAATATCAAGTAATCCTCTTCAGACACAATATTTTTTTTCAAAATATCCTCTCTAGAAATATCTTGGTCGTGTTCGCCATTATCGGCTTTGGTGGTAGGGGTGATGATGGGTTCAGGAAATTTGTCATTTTCCTTCATTCCTTCGGGAAGAGGTACGCCACAAAGTGTACGTTTACCCGCTGCATATTCACGAGCAGCGTGTCCTGACAGATAACCGCGTATTACCATTTCCACCTTAAAAGGTTCGCACAGATGTCCGATGGCCACATTTGGATCGGGAGTAGCAATGAGCCAATTGGGAACAATATCTTCAGTGAATTTCATGAATTGTGTAGCTATTTGGTTGAGAATCTGTCCTTTGTAAGGGATTCCTTTAGGTAATACTACATCAAAAGCAGAGATTCTGTCAGTGGCTATCATCACAAGCAGTTTGTCGCCGATGTTATAAACCTCTCTTACTTTACCTCTATATACTGATTTCTGATTTGGAAAATGATAATTAGTTGTTGTAAGTGTATTCATACTGTTACAAATAAGTTAGCGATTGATATATTAGAGTTATCTTTTTCTTGAACGCCTTGGTTTGGCTTCGTTTTTCTTATCAGAGGATCTTCTTCTACCTTTGGATTCTTTGGCAGTATTTCCTCTTTTTTTATCATCTCGATTTCGGAATGTGTTGCTTTCTTTTCGAGATGATTTTGACGAACCAGAACTGTTTTGAGATATTTCAACATTGATTTTTCGACCATCGAGTCTAAAGCTGTTGAGGGTGTCCATTACGTGTTCCAAATGTTCAGCCTCGGTATTAAAAAACGAAAATCCTTCTTTTACATCTACTTTAAAAACATCGTCTTTGCCAAGGTTCAAGGTTTCTTTCAGGAAGTCTTTGAGCTTCATCCAATCGAATTTATCACGAGCCCCAATATTGATAAAATATCGGATAGCTCCATCAGGCGAAGCATAATTTTTAGAGTTTGATTTTGAAGATTCTACAGTAAGATCTTTGCGTTTTTTGTAGTAATTGATAAAACGATTGAACTCTACCGAAACCATTTTCTGAATTAATTCTTCTTTGTCCAGATGCTCCAAAACCTCGTAGATAGACGGCAGGTAAGCCTGTATTTCATCGTCTACTTCTACATTTTTGATTTTATTAGCCAAGTGATACAGCTGTATAGCACATATTTCCATACCACTAGGAATATTTTTTTCCTCAAACTTTTGTTTGATGATTTTTTCTATTGAATGAATTTTACGAAGTTCGCTTTTGGTAATAATCACTATCGATACGCCAGATTTTCCAGCACGTCCAGTACGCCCACTACGATGATTGTAAGTTTCAATCTCGTCAGGAAGTTGATAATTGATAACGTGAGTAACATTATCCACATCAATTCCACGTGCTGCTACATCGGTTGCAATAAGCATCTGTATTTGTTTGCTACGGAACGATTTCATTACCGTATCGCGTTGAGCCTGAGATAAATCCCCATGAAGAGCCGCAGCGTTATACCCATCTTCAATGAGTTTTTCGGCTACGTTTTGTGTATCGCGTTTGGTTCTACAAAACACCACCGAGAATATGTTCGGGTTGGCATCGGCTAAGCGTTTAAGAGCCTCATATCTATCACGAGCGTTTACGATATAAAATTCGTGAGATACATTACTAGAGCCAGAATTTTTAGTACCTACGGTAATTTCCAAAGGTTTACGCATAAATTCTTTGGCAATTTTGGAAACCTCATTGGGCATAGTAGCCGAAAACAACCAAGTGCTTTTTTCTTCAGGAGAGGTGGCAAGTATCGATACGATGTCGTCATAAAATCCCATATTGAGCATCTCATCAGCCTCATCAAGGACACAAAAGTTGATTTCCGAAATGTTTACAAAATTTCGATTAATCATATCTTGCATACGTCCAGGAGTAGCTACCACAATTTGAGCTCCTTTTTTGATTTCTCTTGCCTGTTCAGTAATACTAGCACCACCATACACAGCCACTACGTGAATGTCTTTCTCGTACTTAGCATACAACTTGAGTTCGTTTGTAATTTGTAGACAAAGTTCACGAGTTGGCGATAATATAAGTGCTTGAGTTTTTTTGTTTTTGCTGTTGATTTTTTGGATTAGAGGAAAGCCAAAAGCAGCTGTTTTTCCAGTTCCAGTCTGAGCCAAAGCTACAATGTCTGTGTCTTTTTCCAAAAGGATTGGTATGGCTTTTTCTTGTACTTCTGACGGGGTTGTAAATCCTAAATCTTCAATTGCTTTGAGTAGAGAGTCTTGAAGTCCTAGATTGATAAAGTTATTCATATATAATATAGTAAAATAGGTACAAATGTAGTAAAAATATTTTAACTTGAGTTGTATGATGAAGATAAATTTGTATAAAATGTTGTTTTAGAGTTAAAAAGTGTGATTGTTTGAAAAAATAAACTATTTTTGTAGCATTAAGAGTAAAAAGTTTTATGAAGAAGCTCGTTTTTTTTCTTTTTATATTATTAGGGTTGTCATGTGATGATGGTGATATGGAGGTAACGACATTTAACTTTACATCACATACACTCAAAAAATGTGATAACCAGTCGTTTGTATACAATGCTAATGCACAAGAAATTTTACTGTTGGATATTCCATTGGAAAATTTCGCAAACCATATTACTTATGATGCAAATGGAAATATAGCCTCAAAAACTTATACACTTACAGCAGCCGATAAGTTACTCTACCGACTTTATTCCGAAGATATATCAAATAATGTTTTTTGTAGCGAAGTTCCTTTTTCCTATCCACAGGTGCAAGAAGAATGGGTGGCTAAGGCAGGAGGCAAAATTGTAATTACAACTTATGCCAATGAGGATATAACTAACGGGGGAATTTTGCAAATATCCAACTATACACATCACATCGTTTTAAAAGACGTAATATTTGAAAAAGGCGAACAACAAATGGTGTTGCAAGAGTATGTATTTGGAAATTATAACACGCCCAATCTGGTACGTTTTGATTTTCAGTCCAATATTCAAAAGTGCGAGAGCAAGAATTTGTTTTTCAACCTCAATCAAAATGAAGCCTTAGTAATGGAACTTAACGATTCAAACCTTTTTGTGAATCAAGAAACCAACGGAACTCCAAGGGTAGCCTATGTTGATTCGGAGCAGAATAATATTATCTATAAGGTGTTCGATGGGAGTATAACAAGTGCTTATTTTTGTTCTACAATACCTAATAATCAGCCTCTTGTAGTTGAAGAGTGGTACGTAGAAAATACAGTAAACAATCAAACAGGAATCATTGAAGTTCAAACAGAAAAGGTGTTTGATGAGGTGTCAGGAACACATATCGGATACAAACATATTCTGAAATTGAAAGTAGTGAATTTTTACAATTCGCAAAGCAGTTTCTATTTGGAAGAATATTTGGTAGGAAATTATTTCACAGCTATATAATAAATTATTTTAATGAAGATGGATATTGAATTTAACAAAAACGAAGATTATAATAAGCTATTGGTGGCAGATTTGCGTAAGAAGTTCGCAAAGGTAAAAATGGGTGGTGGCGAGAAGCGTATTGAAAAATTACATTCCGAAGGCAAGATGACAGCCAGAGAACGTATAGATTACCTCTTGGACAAGGATACCCAAAGCATAGAAATTGGAGCGTTCGCAGGTGAAGATATGTATAAAGAACACGGCGGATGTCCTTCGGGAGGAGTTGTGGTTAAAATTGGTTATGTGTCTGGTAAACAGGTGATTGTAGTGGCTAATGATGCAACAGTGAAAGCAGGAGCTTGGTTTCCTATTACAGGAAAAAAGAATTTAAGAGCTCAAGAAATTGCCATCGAAAATCGTTTGCCAATCATTTATTTGGTGGATAGTGCAGGGGTGTATTTGCCTATGCAAGATGAAATCTTTCCTGATAAAGAACACTTTGGGCGTATTTTCCGCAATAACGCTATAATGAGTAGTATGGGAATTACTCAGATAGCTGTAGTTATGGGAAGTTGTGTGGCAGGAGGGGCTTATTTGCCAATAATGAGCGATGAAGCCTTAATTGTGGACAAAACAGGAAGTATCTTTTTGGCAGGAAGCTATCTTGTAAAAGCTGCTATTGGCGAAAGTATTGATAACGAGACTCTTGGAGGGGCTACAACGCACTGCGAGGTATCTGGAGTTACAGATTATAAAGCCAAAGATGATAAAGATGCTTTGGATAGAGTTCGTAAAGTATTAGGCAAAATTGGAGATATGCCCAAAGCTGGATTTAACAGGGCAAAGCCTTCGCTACCAGAGCTTAAACAGGAAGATATATATGGAATATTGCCAAAATCTAGATCAGAACAGTACGATATGTACGAAATTATAAAACGATTGGTTGATAATTCTGAATTTGAAGAATATAAACCAGGCTATGGACAAACAATAATTACTGCTTATGCTCGTATCGATGGTTGGGCAGTAGGAATTGTAGCCAATCAACGTAAAATAGTAAAAACAACAGGGGCTAAAACCAAACCAAGTGAAATGCAATTTGGAGGAGTAATCTATTCTGATAGTGCTGACAAAGCTACCCGATTCATAGCCAACTGTAACCAAAAGAAAATCCCACTAGTATTTTTGCAAGATGTAACAGGATTTATGGTCGGCTCAAAGTCAGAACATGGAGGTATTATTAAAGATGGTGCCAAGATGGTAAACGCAGTGTCCAACTCGGTAGTACCTAAATTTACAGTCGTAATCGGAAATTCGTATGGTGCTGGAAATTATGCTATGTGCGGAAAGGCTTATGACCCTAGGTTGATATTTGCTTGGCCTAGTGCCGAATTAGCTGTAATGGGAGGGGCTCAAGCCGCTAAAGTGTTACTGCAAATCGAAGCCTCATCATTAAAAGCAAAAGGCGAGGAACTTACTCCAGAGAAAGAGGCTGAATTATTTGATAAAATAAAGGCTAAATATGATGCTCAAATATCTCCATACTATGCAGCTGCTCGTTTGTGGACTGATGCTATTATCGATCCGCTAGATACACGTTTGTGGATTTCTATGGGAATCGAGGCAGCGAATAACGCCCCAATAGAAAAACCTTTTAATTTAGGTGTAATACAAGTTTAATTTAAAAAATAAAAATCATGAGAAAAGTATTATTTGTATTTGTTATCGTAGCATCTTTTGTTTTTCAAGGATGTATAGGTCCAGCTGGGCCTCCAGGACCTCCAGGTTCGTCAGTTGTAAGTGCTGTACGTGATGTAACGGTCTCATTTTCGCCGTCTAATGGGTTTAATGTAACCGTACCATTGCCTCAACAACTGTACAATTCTGATGTAGTGATAGCTTACGAAATGAGTGGAATAGATGGCGGAAATCCAATATGGAAATCGCTTCCGAGTACTTATTATGTTAATGGAGGTGAAGTTCGTTATTTTTACGATTATACACGTAATGATATCGCTTTCTATTTAGATACGGATTTGCCTCCACAGGCTGTACCGATACAGTACGTAGCTAACAAGACCTTCAGAATAGTAATTTTACCAGCACACCTATTGTCAGATGTAGATGTTACAAATTTTGACAATTTGTTGGAAAAGATAAATCAATAAAGGTCTTGTAGAGGTATAACAAACCGAAAAATAAGTAATAATGTTTTCGACCCTGTTTAGATTAAGTCTTTTGTAATAAATAAGAGATTTATATTAAATAGGGTCGAAGTACATTTTTAACAAAAATGTAAATTTTATATCAAAACAAGTCTAAATACAACTTTTAGAAGATTCCTTTTGATGATAATTTTATCCTGATGAGCAATAAAAGTAGGTTAGAAATTCAAATCCAAGTTTTACCCAATTTACCAGGAGTGTACCAATATTATGATAAAGAAGGTAAAATATTATATGTGGGTAAAGCCAAAGATTTAAAAAAAAGAGTATCATCATATTTCAATAAGGTACATGATAGCCCAAAAACCAATGTATTAGTAAAAAAGATAGATACTATCAAACACATTGTCGTTCCGACCGAAACGGACGCATTATTGCTTGAAAATAATCTGATAAAACAACATCAACCTCGGTATAATATCTTGCTTAAAGATGACAAAACCTATCCTTGGATTTGCATCAAGAACGAACCTTTTCCTCGAATCTTCTACACGCGAAATAAAATTAAAGACGGCTCGGAATATTTCGGTCCTTATACCAGTTTCAAAACTGTAAATACGATTCTGGATCTCATAAAAGAGTTGTATGCTCTTAGAACTTGTAATTATGACTTGACATCAACAAATATCGAAAGCGAAAAATACAAAGTATGCTTAGAATACCATCTCAAAAATTGCATGGGGCCTTGTCAAGGTTATGAGCAAAGGGAAGAATATGAACAAAAAATAAGAAGAGTAAAGGAAATTCTGAAAGGAAATTTTAAAGATTCATTATCGCAGTTCAAAACCCTAATGATGCAGTACGCTTCCGAATTGCAATTTGAAGAAGCTCAGAAGATTAAAGAAAAAATCCAAGTTTTAGAAAATTATCAATTTCGTTCCACTATTGTAAATCCGAAAATTACCAATGTAGATGTATATTCGATAATATCAGACGATAGTTTTGCCTATATCAATTTTTTGCAAATAGCCCACGGAGCTATAATCAGATCGCATACTATGGAGGTCAAAAAAAAGTTGGACGAGACAGATTCAGAAATTCTACAATTGTGTATAATAGAAATTAGAGAGCGTTTTGACCTAACCACAAAAGAAATTATAGTGCCTTATGAGGTATTTATAGGAAAAGATATAAAGGTTACTGTGCCTAAATTGGGCGATAAAAAACAACTTTTGGAACTCTCGCAACGAAATGCCAAATTTCATCAAATAGAACAACTCAAGCAGGTAAAAATAACAGACCCTGAAAGCCATACCGATAGATTGATGAAGCAGATGAAAGCCGATTTAAGACTCTCGGTAGAACCTAGGCATATAGAGTGTTTTGATAATTCTAATATTCAGGGGGCTAATCCAGTAGCAGCCTGTGTGGTGTTTAAAGACGGAAAACCAAGCAAAAATGATTACAGACATTTTAACATCAAAACAGTTGAAGGTCCTAATGATTTTGCCTCTATGCAAGAGGTGGTATACCGCAGGTACAAACGCCTATTAGATGAGGGCGGAAAATTACCAGATTTGATAATTATAGACGGAGGGAAAGGACAATTGTCTTCAGCTTTGGATAGTTTGGAAGCTCTAAATCTGAGAGGAAAAATAGCCATCATAGGCATAGCCAAAAGACTTGAAGAATTGTTCTATCCAGACGATCCATATCCTTTGTATTTAGATAAAAGATCCGAAACATTAAAAGTAATACAACACCTCAGAAACGAGGCTCATCGATTTGGAATTACTTTCCATAGACAAAAACGAAGCAATAACGCTCTTAAAACTTCCATAGAAACCATTCCTGGGGTAGGAGAAAAAACTCGGATAGCCCTGATTAAGCATTTTAAATCAGTAAAAAGATTGGCTCAAGCAACCAAAGAAGAAATTCAGGTTGTGGTAGGCGAACACAAGGCTCAAAAGATATTTGATTTTTATAAAACTTATCAGAAAGACCTACCCAAGTAATAATATGAATACAACCTTATCAACATTTTTTATTATATTTGCCTCCTTAAATAAAAATCTTACAGGTATATTGCGATAATAGTTATGAAAAAACTCAAAGAGCGTTGGGGAATAACCTCGAATGTTAGGTTGGTAATAATTTTAGTAGTTTTTGCTATAACGGGTTCGTTATCAGCTTATTTGTCCAAACCCTTTATGGAGTGGATAGGAATCACCAAAGAATCTTTAGGATTGGCTTATCTGCCAGTAAGGCTCGTAGCTATACTTCCAGTTTATAAAATACTTTTGATAGTAATAGGTGCTATTTTTGGCGAATTCAAGTTCTTTTGGGAATTTGAAAAAAAGATGTTTAGAGCTATGGGTTTAGGTTTTTTGTTTAAATCATAATAAAAATAACTGATGAAAAATACAAAATACTTTTCAATTACTGCTTTGGTGTTGGTTTCTATCGCTGTGTTAATTTACGGTGTGAGTTTGGTTGTTGATGTGCCAGAAACGGTATTGTTTATTGGTAGAGTACTGGGAGTTATAGCATTATTTTCTTACGGTATTGCCAGAAAAAATCTAACCACTTGGATTTTGGTAAGTATCTTGTTTGGCGTATTTTTAGGATATGATTTTCCTCATATTGCAATATCCCTGAAGCCTTTAAGTCAAGGCTTTATTAAATTGGTAAAAACCATTGTAGGGCCTATTTTGTTTGCAACATTGGTATATGGAATTGCAGGACATTCCGATCTAAAACAAGTAGGACGTATGGCGTGGAAAAGTATATTGTATTTTTATTGCGCCACTACTATAGCCCTTTTTATCGGGTTAGCTGCCATAAATCTGACAAAGGCAGGTGTGGGGGTTGATATGAGCAAGATACCACAGGAAGAATTGCCCAATGTAGTTAAAACCAATTCAGATACAACCATACTGAACGAAATCCCAGAAAATATACATTGGTTGTACAAAACTATGGCGTTTTTTAGAGATATTTTCCCTGAAAATATTATCAAGTCAATTTATGAAAATCAAGTACTACAAATAGTCGTATTTTCAGTAATATTTGGTATAGGACTGGCTATGGTAGAGCAAAAAAAACGCAAACCATTGGTAGACTTCACCGAGAGTCTTTCCGAAGCCATGTTCAAATTTACAAATGTAATTATGTATTTTGCTCCATTCGGAGTAGGTGCAGCTATGGCATATACAGTAGGGCAAATGGGAATTGACATCTTGAAGTATTTGTTTATGTTGCTTTTGACCTTATATTTGGCATTGTTTGCATTCATATTGTTAGTGTTATTACCTGTGGCTTTGTATTGCAAAATTCCAATAGGCAAATTTATATCAGCAATCAAAGAACCAGTATCAATAGCTTTTGCAACCACCAGTTCCGATGCAGCCTTGCCAAAGGTGATGAGTAATATGGAAGCCTTTGGTGTACCACGAAAAATAGTCTCATTTGTGGTACCTACTGGTTATAGTTTTAACCTTGACGGTACTACGTTGTATCTCTCTTTAGCCTCAATATTTGTGGCTCAAGCAGCAGGAATGGATTTGACTATAGGCGAACAATTGTTGATTTGCCTGACCTTGATGGTAACCTCAAAAGGTGTAGCGGCTATTCCAAGAGCTTCACTCATAATATTAATAGCTACAGCCGATCAGTTCGGATTGCCAACCTTTATTATCGCTGCCATTTTAGGAATCGATGAGTTGATGGATATGGGCAGAACATCGGTAAATGTAATTGGTAATTGCCTTGCCTCTGTAGTTATAGCCAAATGGGAAGGAGAGTTTGACTACGAAAAAGCTCATGCAGGAATCGAGGCTTCAAATACCGAAAACAAATAGTCATAATAGTACTAATTTTAATAGTTAAAGGTAGCTATAAATATATAAGAAATGCCTAAATTTTATCCATTCAGAGCTGTTTTGCCTTCGAAAGATAAGGTCGCTTTGGTAAATTCAAGACCCTTTGAAGATTATTCTGTAGCAGAATTAGCCGCTCAACTCGATTATAATCCTTATTCGTTTCTGCATGTAATAGAACCATTTTACAAAAATCAACAAAAGGTAGACAACAAGAAACGTTTGTTGAAAGTAAATAGCAGGTACAAAGAGTTTAAAGCCGAAAAGATTATCAAAAAAGAAAAATTACCAGGCTATTATCTGTATAAAATAGTAACCAAAACCAATGTCTTTGTTGGTATAGTAGGGACGCTTTCGATAGAAGATTATAAAAATAATTGTATAAAAAAACACGAAGATACATTTGACTACAGAGTCGAACTTTTTAAAGACTATATGAATTATGCAGGATTCTACACCGAACCCGTTTTGGTAACCTATCCTGATATTTCCGATTTTAATCAATGGATAGAACAATATACCCAGAAAAAAGCCCATTTTGAATTTGCAACCAACAAAAAAGAAGTCCACTATTTGTGGAAAATAACCAACAAAAAAGATATTTCATACATAGAAAAAACCTTTGAAAATCTCGATTGTGTGTATATTGCAGACGGACATCATCGTACCGAATCGGCCAAAAGACTTCTTGACCAAACCAGTAAAAATCCTTATTTTATGTCGTTTTTGATAGCCGAAAGCAATCTGAAAATCAATGAATTTAATAGATTGATAAAAGACCTTAACGGAAAAAGTAAAAAACAATTTCTAAAATTATTATCCAAAAACTTTGAAATCGAAAATAAAGGACAAACCCTATATGCTCCCAACCAAAAATCCAGTTTCGGAATGTATTTAGATGGCGAATTTTATAAATTAAGCCTCAAAAAAACTAACAAAATAAATACGAATCACATTTTACAAAACTTAGATACACAAATATTATACGATTTTGTTCTCAATCCGATATTGGGAATCGAAGACCTCAGAACAGACCAAAGAATCGAATATGTATCGGGCAAACAATCTGTGGTGGAACTAAAAAACAAAGTAGATGACCAAGAATTTGAAGTGGCTTTTCTGATGTACCGAAATAATATTGACGAAATTAAAAATATAGCCGATGCCAATTTGATAATGCCGCCAAAAAGCACCTATATAGAGCCAAAATTCAGAGTAGGGCTTACAATTTTTGAAATAGAGTAAAAAATATATATTTTTCTTGATAATAATGCAATTTAAACTCTATTAATTTGTTAGGAATATAGTTATAAACAAAATCAAAACATCTGAAAACCTAAAAATACTTATACATCAGTGCTTTATACCAAATCATTGTTTTTAGATGTTTGATAATCACTCGGTTAGATTTTGTTAATATTTTTGTTGATTCGCTTTCAGAACCTATTATTCTATATAATAACTTTGTCAATAGTTAGAAGATGCGACCTGATATTTATAAATTGTTAGATATCATACTTATACAAAATTTGATTTGAAAAATAGAGAAAGAAACAATATTAAAAGTATAAAATAATTTTTTTTGATTATGGGGATTTTTGATAAAAGAGTAAATTACAAACCTTTTGAATATCCAGAAATTTTACAATTCACAGAAGCCATTAATAAATCATTTTGGGTGCATTCAGAGGTCGATTTTACAGCCGATACACAAGATTTTCATTCGCATCTAACCAGTCCAGAACGTACCGCCATCAAACACAGTCTATTGGCTATCGCTCAGATAGAAATAGCTGTTAAAACATTTTGGGGAAATCTGTACAATCACTTTCCTAAACCAGAGTTTAATGGGCTAGGAGCTACCTTTGCCGAGTGTGAGTTCAGACACTCCGAAGCCTATTCCAGATTGGTGGAAGTATTAGGGTACAATAACGAGTTCGAAAACTTGATGAGTGTGCCTGTAATCAAGGAGCGTGTCGATTACCTCAGTAGTGTACTCAAAAACACCAAATCCGAGCAACGCAAAGAATACGTAATATCGCTCATATTATTTACCATTCTTATCGAAAATGTATCGCTTTTCAGTCAGTTTGCAATAATACTATCATTCACCAGATTCAAAGGATATATGAAAAACGTGAGTAATATTATTGCTTGGACTTCAATCGATGAACAAGTTCACGCAAACGGAGGTATTTATATTATTAATAAAATTAAAGAAGAATATCCCGATTATTTTGATGAGCAAACAATAAACCTTATCAGGCAAACAGTCATCAAATCAATAGAGGTCGAAGAACGCATTTTGGACTGGATTTTCTCGGAAGGGGAGATTGCCATTATTAACAAAAGGGATTTGCTTAATTTCATGAAGTACAGAGTAGATGAAAGTTTGACCAAAATTAATTTTGATAAATTGTTTTTTGTCAAAGCAGAAGATTATAAACCAATGGCTTGGTTCGAGGAAGAAGTTTTTGCCAATTCGCTAGATGATTTCTTCGCTAAACGTCCTGTAGACTATACCAAACACGATAAGAGTATTACCGCCGAAGATTTATTTTAAAAAAATAAGAAAGTATAACAATGGAAAATTTGAATAAAAGATATTGGTGGCTCAACGATGAGAGCGAACAAATCCTCAACAGAGGCTATTTGTTAAAAGGCGAAACCGTAGAAGGAGCTATAGACCGAATTACAACCGCTGCTGCCAAAAGACTCTATAAACCAGAGCTAAAAGAAGCCTTTCAGGAAATGATTGAGCGCGGTTGGATGAGTTTAAGCTCTCCTATATGGGCTAATATGGGTACTGAACGAGGACTTCCTATAAGCTGTTTTAACGTCCATATCCCCGATAGTATCGAGGATATTACCCACAAGTTGGGCGAGGTAATTATGCAAACCAAAATTGGTGGCGGAACCTCAGGGTACTTTGGCGAACTTAGAGAGCGTGGAAGTGCCGTGTCCGATAACGGAAAAAGTAGTGGTGCGGTAAGTTTTATGAAACTATTCGATACTGCTATGGACACCATCAGTCAAGGGGGCGTTCGTCGTGGTGCTTTTGCGGCTTATCTTGATATAGACCACCCTGACGCTGAAGAATTTTTAAACATCAAAGACATCGGAAACCCTATCCAAAACCTCTTCTTCGGAATAAACGTACCCGATTATTGGATGCAAGAGATGATTGATGGCGATACTGAAAAACGTAAACTCTGGGCTAAAGTACTTGAAAGCCGTCAGAAAAAAGGATTGCCATACATTTTCTTTACCGATAACGTAAACAAGGCAAAACCTCAAGTATACAAGGATCATAATATGATGATTCGTGCAAGTAACCTCTGTAGCGAAATTATGTTGCCCTCATCTATTGACGAATCCTTTATTTGTTGCCTATCGTCAATGAACCTCGAGCTATACGACCAGTGGAAAGACACCGAGGCGGTGAAGTTGGCAGTGTTCTTCCTTGATGCCGTGTTGCAGGAATTTATAGTAAAAACAGAAGGAAATTATTACCTCAGTGCTGCCAATAAGTTTGCCAAAAGACACCGTGCTTTAGGACTCGGAGTGTTGGGGTGGCATTCCTTATTGCAACAACGAATGATTCCTTTCGAGGGAATGGAAGCCAAGATGCTTACGACAGAAATTTTTAAATATATGCAAGAAAAAACGCATAAGGCATCGCAAGAGTTGGCTCGTATTTATGGTGAACCCGAACTCCTAAAAGGTTACGGACTCCGCAATACAACCGTGATGGCAATTGCTCCAACTACCTCTAGCTCCGCTATTCTGGGGCAATCATCGCCAGGGATAGAGCCTTTCAGTTCCAACTTCTACAAGGCAGGACTATCGAAAGGAAACTTTATGCGTAAAAACAAATACCTCCGCAAACTCCTCGAGTCAAAAGGAATCGACAACGAGGATACTTGGCGTACCATTATGCTTAATTCGGGGTCGGTGCAACACCTTGACCAACTGACACATCAAGAAAAAGCCGTGTTCAAAACATTCAAGGAAATAAGCCAACTCGAAATCATACAACAGGCAGCGATACGACAAAAGTTTGTAGACCAATCCCAATCACTCAATATTAATATACCTGCCGAAATGCCGATTAAAGATGTAAACAGACTCATCATAGAGGCTTGGAAACTGGGCGTGAAAACACTCTATTACCAACGTTCGCAAAGTGTATCGAAAGAACTTGTTACCAGCTTGGTATCTTGTAGTAGTTGTGAATCATAATTTTTTTAAAAATAATTAAACTCAAAAAGCTGTCCGAAAAAGACAGCTTTTTGAGTATTATTCCTTGACCTTTGAAGATAAAAATGTATTCCTAATCCCCTAAAAATAGCATTCCAATAACCAACCCTATATGGTGCAAGAGTTGCCTCAGATAGATTTCTCAATTTCCTAGATGTTGTTTTGCATTTTTCGTAATTCTTCCCCTTTAATATACCTCGCTCTGGCGGATTTCCTCCTTGGGATTGGGATTAAGTTTTTGAACCATATAGGCACATAGGGTTATTTTTCTATGTCTCTATGTGGTTAAATTTTTCTTAAACGACATAGGCACATAGAACTCCCTCCCTTTTCAGTTGGCAGTTCCCCTTCGGGGGTTAGGGGGAATTAGGGCTGGGGAGGGGAAAAACTCTCCTGCAACAGAGCCTGAAACAGCTCCTCGCTGTGGGTGGCTTGGCTCAGGGCAAGGGCCTTCTGCTCCTCGATTTGGGCTATCTGCTGGGCAAACGCCTCTTGAAGCGGTAGTGGGGGAAGAATAATTTTTAATTCTTTTAAAATTTCCAAATTAATGTTTTTCTGTGCTGATTCAGGTGCTTGTTCTTCCAATATTTTTTGAAAAAAACTAAACCAAAATTGAATAAATTCCACATTGCATTTTTCATTAGGTATAAAACCTACAATACTATCTGGAAAACAAGCCTTTATCTTTAATATTCCTGTTTTTGCAATATTTGCAGCAATTGTAATACATAAAGTTCCCTCGTCCCACATTTTACTTTGTTTCAAGCCTATTTCCGAATATGTTTGATTATATGTTGTAATATATCCATCGCAATTCGCTACATCTCCTGTCTGAATCAAAGGATAAATACCTCCTAACAATTCAGGTGCGTTTCTCGGACGGTGTTTTGATTTTCCTCTGTTCAAACTTCCCAATTCCCCCAGTGGTTTAGTTTGCCAATTTTTAGGGTTTTGTACGGGGTCTCCGAAGTGGTGAATAAATAGGGCTTGT
>JAUMYH010000159.1 GCA_030528745.1 Bacteroidota bacterium | reverse complement strand
TTGATTTACTAATATATTTTCTGTATCTTTGCACTTTAAAATCAATGAGATGGAAAAATTTGAAGGCAAAAACTTACTAAACTTTATCAAAGAACTACCCGATGACAATGCGTGTAGAGCTTATTTAGCCAAATATAAATGGTCTGACGGCTTTAAATGTCCTAAATGCGGACACGAAAAAGGCTGTCTTAAAAAGAATTTTAGTTATTATTGTTACAAATGTTCTCACGTGGAAACGGCTACCGCCAATACACTTTTTCACAAAGTAAAATTTGGTTTGCACAAAGCCTTTTGTATGGTTTTTGAGATGGTTACAAGTAGTAAAAGCCTATCGAGTGTGCAAATGGGCGAACGCTATGGAGTTAGCCAAACTTCCACTTGGGGGTTTATGCACAAGGTTCGTACGGCAATGGAAAGCAGTAAAAAATACCCTCTTTCTGACCTTGTACACGTAGACGAGTTTACTATCGGAGGAATGGAAGACGACAAGCCAGGGAGAAGTTACGATACTAAAAAGAAAAAAGCAGTTATAGCAATAGAACTAACGGATAAACAGCGAGTTAAACGCGTTTATGTGAGGTCTATTGATGATTATTCTTGCAAAAGTTTAACGCCTATTTTTGAAGAACATATTAGTGAAAAAGCTCAAATTACAACCGACAAATGGAATGGTTATAATCCTTTAAAGAAAAAATATAACATTACTCAAATAGAAAGTGATAAGGGTAAAAATTTTAAAAAGTTGCATATTGTAATACATCAGATAAAATCGTGGCTTAGAACGATAATGGTACACGTAAGTAAAAAACATATAGAGCGTTATTTTAATGAATTTTGCTATCGTATAAATCGTTCTCAAAGCAAGAT
The DNA here is from genome assembly GCA_030528745.1 of Bacteroidota bacterium. GTDB lineage: Bacteria > Bacteroidota > Bacteroidia > Flavobacteriales > Flavobacteriaceae > Flavobacterium. Next base: position 742 of record JAUMYH010000159.1, on the reverse strand, counting down.
CAACATTTTTCACAATACTATTTTACGTATGATAAATCACAAACCGATAACCATTAAAGAAATACAGAATGTAAATTTATAAATCAATATTTTTTTATTAGGACTTACGGCTGCGACCTTTGCTACTACAGATTCGGCACTAACGGCACTTACAACCTCGTTCTGTGTTGATTTTTTAAGGATAGATAAGCAAAGTGAACAGGGGTATAAGTATCTGAATATTAGATATTTGGTACATTTTTTGTTTTGTGTATTGATGTTTGTGGTTGTAGTTGTGTTTAATCAGATTAATGATGTCTCGGTGGTGAGTATGATTTTCAGGGTGGCTTCATACACTTATGGTCCTTTGTTAGGAATGTATGCTTTTGGTGCGTTAGTCAAAAATAGGCGAGTAAACGATAGCTTAACGCCCTTTATAGCGGTGCTTTCTCCGTTGATTACCTTTTTTGTTGTTAAATATTCATTAATATTTTTTGGGTCGTATAAATTTGATAATGAGTTGATTATACTTAACGCCTTGATAGCGTTTGTCTTATTGTATGTTTTTAGTAGTAGCAAAAAGTAACGAAAGTATATAGTGTTAATTATTAATGAGTTAGCCGTATTTGTCAAATTAATATCAACAGGAATTGTTTTTATAATATATTGATTATGGGTAATTTACGTTTGTTTTGTTGAAAATCATTAATCTTAACTTCCATTAGTAAGTGCAATTTTTTGGGATAGTTTTTTCTCTCTTTTT
>JAUMYH010000158.1 GCA_030528745.1 Bacteroidota bacterium | reverse complement strand
AATGATTGTGTAAATGGGAGTGTAAACGAGGGTATGAATTCTGCCGAGAGACAAGGCAATAGCAATAGTATGTCAGATCAGGAATCCGCACAAGGAACAAACTCACCTGAAGGATCAGAGAAACAAGTTGAACAACTCCTGAAATGGATCGGTATTATACCCGGAATAACAGCTCTTATGGCAATACTATTTACGATATTTGACTTGTTTAGATATTCCTATATTCTAGCTAAATTTAATTACTGGGGGATATCGCCAAAAAACATTAAAATATTTGAAAATAATAGGGAATCATTTTTTCTTGTGTTGACATTCATAATTATAGTAGGCATAGTCTCGGTTTTTTTCTATGATTGGGATGGTAATAAGGCTAATTCAGAAGGAGGAGATGAAGGAAAGAATCTCTATTGGGTATTTTTTTTAGCAGCTCTTAGTAATTTATTATCTTTTCCTATAATCATTGTATATTTTGTTGTCGGTTTTGGGGATTCGTTATGGCTATTCATTATAGAGGGTATTTCTCTTTTGATTATCTTTGGGGTATTTAGCAAAGGTAGTAAAATTTTGAAAATAATAGGTAGTCTAGTGATTATTGCTCTCGGAATATGCATAACTGCTTACTTATGTTATACGAAATCAACTATTTTTGGATTATTATCCTATATAATTATTTTTGTTATTATATTTATGACTATTAAAGGGTTTAGGATTTTCATAAGTGAGACAAAAGCATCAGAAGCAAACAATAGAGTTGCTCAAAATGGTACAAATAAGAAAAATAAGATCGCCATCAAAGCGTTTGATGTGATAAAGAAAAATTTTTCTGCTGATATTTTATTTTCGTTCTCTATATGGATAGTAAATTTCTTCGGGGTTTTAGGATTTTATATATTTTTGTTAATTAAGTACAATCAGTTTCCAAAGTACAATTCAATTGTTGAATTAATAAAACTTATAGGATTATACGTGGATGAGAGTTTTTTTATTTTGAATGGAGTACTTATAATACTTCTCATTATTTTCTTTTTGGCAATCAATAAACTGATCCGAGCTTTTATGAAATGGTTTTTGGGGCTTTTTTCTATCGATATTGAAAAAAAGATCCCTGAGATTCTAAAAAAAGATAAATGGGTATCTTTGATTTCAGTATTACTGGTTGCCTCATTAAGTATTTTGATTATTCCATTTCTGATAGGGAATTCACAAGTTGCACATCAAAAAGAATTCCTCATCGTCCACAATGTTTCGGATTCGACAGCATCACCGACACCGGATTGGATCGTCCTCCATGAGGACAAGGATTTTTATATCGTAGCGGAATATAAAGAGTATGACAAAGTATATAAATCTAATAACTCTACACAAAGAAAAACGGTGGTGGATATATATGAGGCTCAAACCATTATCCAAAAGGAAAATGTAACCGTGTATAAAAAAACATTTGATGAAGTAAATCGAAAAGAAGGACCTAAGCCAAAAGGAGGTTCTCCAAGGACTTCAAACCGAGTAACTTAAAAAATAAAAAACTATTTTGATATACCGACCTTCAAAAATTAGACCTAATACTATTATCCAATAAAATAAGCATATCCATACATTTCCGTTCTAATGAAACGA
>JAUMYH010000047.1 GCA_030528745.1 Bacteroidota bacterium | reverse complement strand
TTTCTTTGGAAAACATCGCACGTATGAACCGCGAGTACTTGAAAGCAAGTTGTAGGTAGTAATTTTTCAATATGATAAAAAACTCGGTACTAAAATACCGAGTTTTTTATCAATATATAATTCTATTTTTTAAAATAAGACTACTATTATTATCAAATGGTTAAGGATAAAGATATTTATATTTCATAAGATAATGATAGGTATTTTTTGTTTATAAGAATATATCAAAATCCTAATATAATCTTGGCTATGGAGAAATAAATCAAAATTCCAAGTACATCATTACTTGTTGTGATAAAAGGTCCCGTAGCAACAGCAGGGTCTATTCCTCTTTTATCTAAAAAAATAGGAATAAAAGTACCTATTACTGCCGCATTGATAATAACTGTTACTAGTGCAATTGCTACTGTAATACTAATCATATAATTAGCGGCAAATAAAAAATGACTTACCAAAATTACTATTCCTGCTATGGCTAAACCATTTATAAGACCTAATAAGAATTCTTTTAGTAATCTACCCCATATTTCATTATCTATTGAGTTATTAGCCAATCCCTGAACAACAATAGCTGACGATTGTACACCAACATTACCTGCGGTAGCTTGAATTAGTGGTATGAATATAAGAAGTATAGGATATGTATTCATTGCATTTTGAAATCCATTAATAATACTTGCTGCGCCTAATCCGCCAAACATTCCTATAAGTAACCAAGGAAGTCTAGCTCTTGTTAATTTCCAAATACTATCATCTGCTTCAACATCATTAGTAATACCTGCTGCTAATTGATAATCTTTTTCTGCTTCCTCTTTTATAACATCAACTACGTCATCAATTGTAATTCTACCTACTAATCTTTTCATTTCATCTACTACTGGAATAGCTTCTAGGTCATATTTTGCCATTATTCTAGCAACGTCTTCTGACTTATCTGTTACAAAAACATAATCAACTTTTGGTATATAAATATCTTTTATATTTGAACGAGTTGACGTTGTCAATAAATCTTTTAAAGACAATCGTCCTTTTAAAACATCATTATCATCTACAACATATATTGAATGAACACGCTTTACAAATTCAGCTTGTTCACGCATTTCTTTTACACATTTTAGAACATTCCAATTTTCATTTACTTTCACTAATTCTTTTGCCATTAAACCACCTGCACTATCTTCATCATATCGTAGTAATTCAACAATATCTTTGGCGTGCTCAACATCTTCTATAAATGAAATAACCTCTGTTTTTCTTTTTTCTGGAAGTTCAGAAATAATATCAACAGCATCATCTGTATCAAGCTCTATTAATTCATCTGCAATTTCTTTTGCAGATAAATTTTCTAATATCTTGTCTCTAAACTCTTCATCTAATTCTGTAATAACATCTGATGTCTTTTCTGTATCAAGAAGACGAATAATATAAATAGCTTCATTAATATTTAATTTATGAATAATATCAGCTATATCAGCATAGTGTAAGTCATTTAGTAATGCTTCTAATTCTTTATTTTGCTGTTCTTTAATAAGAATTTCTATTTTTTCAATGAGTTTATCTGTTAGTTGAAAAGATGACATAATATACTTTTATTTTATATTATTACTTTTAAATAAAATCAAAAAATATTACAAAATATAATATTTTTTTACAATAACATTCTATTTTATAGATTTAATTTTGTATTCTTGATATAATTTTAGAAATTGTATATTCATCTTTTTTATAACTATTTTTATAGATAACTTTTCCTGCTTCTGCTATTTCACTAATGTATTTATATAAATTTTTGTAAATTGGTTTCCGTTCATTATTTTTTTCCTTACTTTCATTCATTAATATATTTTGTTCAATATTAAGATTTTCTAATTTAGATATAATAGGAAATATTCTATTTAAAAAATCATCTGGCATATCAACCAATTTATTTGATATACTCATCAGATACGGAAAAGCGTCACGTAACAATTTTATAGCTCCTTCTATATTCTTTTTTTTAAGATTTGATATAATATCATCAAGCATTGATACATCAGTATCTGCTCTTTTTGCATATTTTTTTAATAAGTATATACTTTCATATAATTTTTTTGATTTTTCATATAATTTTTTTGTAGCTTCTTTTTGTTTCATTTTTATTTCAGTAGCTGAAACAGAATTTTTAGCTTCATTTATTGATTTTTTAAATCTTTCTAAATAATTGATATCCATAGTTTTAAATACAGCAGTAAAATCAGTTAAATCTTTTTCAAAACTTGCAGCAATAAAATCAGCAACTACTGTGTAATTTTCTTGTTTTAAATTTATTTGTTTAGCCATTTTAAAATATATTTTAAGATTATTAATTGATATTTACTACACTATATATTGTAGTAGTGGCAAATCTAATCTTTTAATATTATATGAACAAATTTTTAATGTTAAAATTTATTGGATTAATAAAAAAAATAGTTTTATGAATTTTAATAAATCCATAAAACTATTTTACTATATTATATTTACATATATATATAATTATGTTTTAGTACACATAATTATTTTATGAAATATATCATTATTTTAAACTAAACATACATTTTTATTGTTGATATATACTTTTTTATAGTTATGACTATTATTTTTTTATATGAATAATATTTATTTTATAGTTATAAATATTTTTTATATTGTAATCACATTTTTTTTAGTTTTATATATACATAATTAATAAGTTATGACACTATTTTAGATACTATCATTCATTTATCATATTAACAATATATATAAAATCATTGTAGGATAGTTGTTCAGGTCGTTTATCAAAAATTTTATCAGATTTTATTTCATTTGATAATAAAAATTGCTTTAAACTATTACGTAATGTTTTTCTTCTTTGTTGGAATGCTATTTTTACTATTTTGAAAAATAATTTTTCATCACATTTGAGATGATAATTATTCTTTCTTACTAATCTTAACACACCACTTTTAACCTTTGGAGGTGGATTAAATACATTTTCTGAAACGGTAAACAAATATTCAGCTTCATAAAACGCTTGTGTTAATACAGATAATATACCATATGTTTTACTTCCAGGTTTTTCACAAATACGTTCTGCCACTTCTTTTTGAAACATACCACTAAATTCAGGAATATAGTCACGCATTTCTAATACTCTAAATACTATTTGTGAAGAAATATTATATGGAAAATTACCAATAATAGCAAAAGGTTCTCCTTTAAAGAATGAAATAATATCAAACTTTAAAAAATCAGCTGAAATTATTTTTTGATGTAAGTTTTTGATTTTTTTATCAAGATAAACAACAGATTCTTTATCGATTTCTATTACGTAAATATCAGCTTCTCTCTCTAAAAGGAATTGAGTTAATACTCCCATTCCAGGTCCGATTTCTAATATTTTTGTATATCCTGAAATAGATAATGTTTCAGCTATTTTTTTCGCAATATTTAAATCTTTAAGAAAGTGTTGACCTAAATGTTTTTTTGCTCTTACAAGTTCCATATATTATATTTATATATTTAGTATTGTATCTTACTACGTAGTAAAACATTTATTACCAAAAATAATCGTTTTTATAATAATCTGTATGTCTATAAGAAATAATTTAATTTATCTTATAAATACAAGTTCATTACATTTATTTGAATGTTGTTCACTAAAATGATATCCTTCATAATCAAATCCTTTTAACTCATCAATGGTTTGTATATTATTCTTTATAATATATTTTACCATCAAACCCCTTGCCTTTTTAGCATAAAATGAAATTATTTTTAAACTATCTCCTTTCCAGTCTTTAAATACAGGAGTTATTATAGTACTTTTTATCTTTTTTATATCAATAGCTTTAAAATATTCATTACTTGCTAAATTTATAAATAAATCCTTTTCATTGAGCTCATTGTTTAAAGTATTTGTTATTTTTTCCTTCCAAAATTCATATAAGCCGTTCGTTTTTTTTATTTGGATTTTGGTTCCCATTTCAAGGCGATACGGCTGTATTAAGTCAAGAGGTTTTAATAGTCCATATTGCCCTGAAAGAATACGTAATGAATTTTGTAACTTCTCAACTTCATCACCATTAAATGAAAGAATATCTATTCCATCATATACATCTCCATCAAAAACATAAATTGCCTGTTTTGCATTTTCAAGAGAAAAAGGTTGTGAGAATTTTTGGTTTCGTTGCCAATTTAATTCAGCTAATTTTTCAGAAATATTCATCATCATAGAAAGCTGTTTAGGACTTAATTTTTTTAACTCCTCATTGATGACTTTCATTTCTTGCTCAAATATAGGTTGAGTATATTTTTTAATAGGTATTTCTCTATCAAAGTTTAGAGATTTTGCAGGTGATATAACTATTTTTATCATATTATTATAATTTGTTTACAATTTAATAAAGGAGACTTAAAAAATCTCCTTTAATCTATTATTTCGCAAGTAAATCGCTACTCACATAGTTTACCTTCAAATATATGTTTTATTAATAAGGTTCATTGTATCAGTATTTTCTTTAATGTGAGTGGGTACATCTTATAAAATACCTTCTTGAACTAAATTATGAAGATGAACAACACCTATATAAGAGTTATTTTCTGTAACTAAAAGCTGTGTTATTTTATTTTTTTCCATTATATCGAGTGCGTCAACAGCCAGTTCATTAGCGTTAATAGTTTTTGGATTGGCTGACATTATATCACCAGCTGTTAAGCCCTTGATGCTGTCCGTTTTGCTTAACATTCTTCTAATATCTCCATCTGTAACGATTCCTACTATTTTTTGATTATCAACCACAGCAGTTACTCCCAACATTTTTTCTGAAATTTCTACAATTACTTTCTTTATATCAGTATTTGAGCAAACTTGTGGTTTTTGGTTTTGTACAACAATATCAGATACTTTGAGATACAATCTCTTTCCGAGAGCTCCACCAGGGTGATACTTGGCAAAATCACGGCTACCGAATTGCTTCATTTCTAATAAACATACGGATAGAGCGTCACCTAAAACTAGTTGAGCAGTGGTGCTGGTTGTCGGTGCTAAATTGTTGGGACAAGCCTCTTTTTCTACGTGAGCATACAACACACAATCGGCCTGTTGAGCCAAAACAGAATTTTTATTAGAGGTAATGGCTATTAATTTGTTGTTCCCACGCTTCAATAGAGGGACAAGTACTTTTATTTCAGGAGTATTTCCGCTTTTCGAAATACATATTACGACATCATTTTCTTGTATAATACCTAAATCACCGTGAATGGCATCAGCAGCGTGCATAAAAATAGCTGGCGTTCCGGTAGAGTTCATCGTGGCTACGATTTTATGTGCAATGATGGCACTTTTTCCAATTCCTGTGATGATAACCCTTCCTTTTGAGGCTAAAATGAAATCTACCGATTTTGTAAAATTATCGTCGATAAAATCAGAAAGTTTTAAAATGGCGTTAGCCTCTTCTGTGATTGTTTTTTTTGCTATTTGAATTATTTTACTCATTGGTTTTATTCCGATTAAAATCAAGCAAATGTATGAAAAATATATGAAAAGAGAAGATTTTACCGATAAGTTTTTAGAGCAGACGTACAAAATTACGTCTTTGAAAAGATTTGACAAGTATATTAAAAAAAGCTGCCCATTTAATAAGGACAGCTTTTTTAAATAGTACGAAACAATATTTAAAAATTTATTATTTTCTATCTAATACAGAGCCTTCACGAGTGATGTAATTGACTTTAAGAGCATTCACGTCTTGAAGTTTCTCACGAATATCACTTATGAGTCCCATATTGGTATCCCCATCAACTTTAAGAGCCGTGATAAAAATATCTCTCAATTCCTCACGAATTCCGTCTCTGTATTGCAAGATAAAAGGCGCCACTTCCGAAACATCAGCAAACTTATCGTTAATCTGAATTTTGGCATTCAAGCCGTATTTTTCTTGATATTTAGGTAGAGGCTTCCCTGCATAGATATAAACAACTGGGTCTTTTTTGTCAAGTTTTTGTATCTGATTGGCAGAAGGTACGTTATTCTGAACCATCAAACTACTATCTTTCATTTCCGTTACGGTCATAAAGAAGAATAGTAACATAAAAACAATATCAGGTAAAGACGCCGTTGAAACTGGTGGCAACTCTCCACTTTTCTTTTTTGTAAATTTAGGCATTTTATTTCTGATTTTTAGTTTTTCTTAGGTGCAGTTTCCAACAATTTTCGTGGAAATAACTCCTGTAATTTCTTAATTTTAGGCTCTAACACCTCTTTGCGTGCTTTTGAGGTTCTTGCAGCGTTAAACTCAGCGTCCATTTGCGTATAAGGCACCTCTTCGGGGAACAGACGTTGACGTTCACGCTCGCGCAATTCGTTGTAAGCCGCAATCAATTCGTTTTGAACCGCAATATAAGTTTTATAAGAAGTTTCTCGGTCATTACGCAAAGAAATAATCGCTTTATCGGGATTATCAGACGAAACTTGACTTCTGCCTCCTTGACAATATTTGCAAGAGCCATCGCCACCATTATCCAAAAATTCGACAGCCGTTTTCTTTACGTCTTTTAGTTCCATTAATTGGTTATTGACCAATAACTGATTGTTCTTGTTTACCACAACCACCAACACGTTTTTCTCTTTGACAGGCGGTGGAGGTGGCATATTCTCTTGAGGTTTAGGCGGTAGCTTGGTAGTTATCCCCGCATTGGTTTCAATAGTTGTTGTTACCAAAAAGAATATCAACAATAAGAAAGCAATGTCAGCCATTGAACCCGCATTTACCTCTGGTATTGCTCTTTTAGCCATAAAATGTAGTTTTATTTAGTTAAAGCACTTCTAACACTTGAAACGATAAGCGAACCCACAGCCACCGCCGTAAGAATGTAGAAGGTGATTAACCCTGTGCTTACAATTCTTTTTGTAAATTCGCTTACTTCTTTATCATTTACGATATGTTTTTGTCCACTTTGGTCGCCAGCCAAAACATATGCCAATCCCACGATAACGATAAAAGCACCTGTGTAAATAATTGTTTTTTTCAACGCCTTGGGGCTCGATAGAATATTTTTAGCTCCCGAAACAAGTGTAGCTAAAATAGACAGCCCTATTAGCGCATAAGATATGTAAAACATCCATTGCATAGGCGCGTTGTCAATATTCTCGGTATTGGTATAGCCCACTAGAAGAATCCAAAGTAGAATCCCTACACAACCCAAGACCAAAGCTCCTATTTTCGATACATTATACAACATAATTTTTTTTCTTTGGTTTGTTAATATTATTTTCTTTGTCTTGCAACTAATAAATCCACCAATGAGATAGAAGCATCTTCCATATCGTTTACAATTGCATCAATCTTAGCAATGATGTAGTTATAGAATATTTGAAGAATGATAGCTACGATAAGACCGAATACGGTTGTTAACAAAGCCACTTTGATATCACCAGCAATCAAAGACGCGTCCAACCCACCAGCTTGGCTGATTTTGTCAAACGCCTGAATCATACCAATTACCGTACCCATAAATCCTAACATCGGAGCAACGGCAATAAACAAAGAAATCCAAGATACGTTTTTCTCTAATTGCCCCATTTGCACACCTCCGTAAGCAACTACTGATTTTTCAACCATATCAATTCCTTCCGAAGAGCGCTCCAAACCTTGATAGAAGATAGAAGCAACAGGTCCTTTTGTGTTTCGGCACACCTCTTTTGCAGCTTCAACACCTCCATTTTTTAGTGCGTTCTCTACCTCCAAAACTAATTTTTTAGAGTTGGTTGTAGCCATATTTAAGTAGATGATACGCTCAATGGCAACAGCCAATCCTAAAATTAAACAGAGCAACACAACCCCCATAAATTCAGGTCCTCCCTGAATGAAACGCTCTTTAAGAACTTGGTGGAATCCTTTTGATGCCCCAGCGGTATTACTCGCTTCTTGTGCGCTAACCATAGCAACGTTTAAAATTAACATAGCCACTAAAAGTAGCTTAGATGACATTTTTTTCATTGTTTAATTTTTTTAATTTGTTAGTTAATTAATAATAAATAGTTCAATAAATCTTTTTTAATCAAGAAGCAGAGAGGAAGGGATTCGAACCCTCGATACGCTTTTGACGTATACACACTTTCCAGGCGTGCTCCTTCAACCACTCGGACACCTCTCTTTTTGAGTTTCAGAGTGCCAATTAACGACTTTTTTTTTCTTTTACAAAGAAAAAACGCATTTTTTTACGATATTTCTCCATAAATATTTTCTTCAAAGCTGATTTTTAGAGAGTTATGATTTTTGTTTTTTCTTAACAAAATCATCAATTTAACAATTGCTGCCTCTGTTGTAATGTCTTTCCCATTGATGATTCCCAAATCTTTGAGATAGTTACTAGCCTCGTATTTTCCTAAAATGACACTTCCTCCTGAACATTGCGTGACATTTACAATGTGAATGCCTCTTTTTATGGCTTTTTCAATGATTTCTAAAAACCATTTTTGTGTGGGGGCGTTCCCTGACCCATAAGTTTCCAAAACAACCCCTTTTAAGTTAGGAATATTTAAAAATCCGTTCAACACTCCTTCGGTAATACCAGGAAATAGCTTGATAATTGCCACATTTTGATCAAAATCTTTCCAAACATTTAAGGTCGAATTTATTTTTGGTGGTAATAAATTCTCTTTCATCACTTTCAGATGCACCCCACTTTCGGCCAATGTAGGATAATTTATGGAGGAGAACGCCTGAAAGTGTTCAGCATTTATCTTGGTAGTTCTGTTTCCTCGATAGAGTTTGTACTCAAAATACAGCCCCACCTCTTGAATTACGGGCACGCCTTCTTCTTTGAGTGCCGCCAACTGAATGGAAGTAATCAAATTTTCTTTGGCGTCAGTACGTAAATCTCCAATAGGAAGCTGCGACCCCGTAAAAATCACGGGTTTAGATAATCCTTCAAGCATAAAACTCAAAGCCGACGCCGAGTAACTCATTGTGTCACTTCCGTGTAAGACGACAAAACCATCGTACTTATCGTACTTATTTTCAATAACTTCTGCGATATTTATCCAATGTTGCGGATTCATATCCGACGAGTCTATGGCTTGCTCAAACGAAACAGAATCAATTATGCAATCTAAATGAGAAAGTTCGGGGATACGATGATATATATTCTCAAACTCGAAAGCCCGAAGAGCCCCCGTTTGATAATCTTTCATCATTCCGATGGTTCCACCCGTGTAGATGAGCAATATTTTTGAATTCTGAGTATCCATCATTTTGAAGATCAGTTTGTTTGTTGCAAACTTTTGTTTTTGACAGGATTGGCGTACATTTCCAAAAATTTCTCTTGCGAAATTTCAGCGTTTTCTGACTTACTGCGGTTATGAAGCCTTCTTTCAAATTGCCGAAATTCTTTTTCGTTGTAATAATCCTTGAACGCATCGGTATTATTGAGCAAATCGTAGGCGATATAATTGGCTGGAAACAATTTGTATTGCCTGTGAATTGACCTATCTAAAACCTCTGCCAAGGCTTGCAATTGCTTATTTATATGAGTATGCTGCCTCTCTATTTGGTCAAGTTCGTTATGTAGAGGATTTCCCACCGAAATATGAACTCTTCCTTTCTGCCCCGTTAAGCCTTGCAAAATATTTTCAAAATCCTCTTCTTTTGATTTGACATACTCAACCCCGTAATGTTGTGCCATCAGTGCTGGTATTTTGAGCATATCGGTAGGGTCAAATTCGTAAGAAATGGACATTGGTATGATGTTGAGCGTCTTCAAATATTGCATTGTCGAAACGCCTTCGGGCGTAGCCAAAGACAGCATTTTCAAAACACCTTGTTGGGTTCGGTCATCGCCGTTTTTGGTTCGTCCTTCGCGTTGTGCCAACCATACCGACCGATTGTTGTTATGAATACAATGGTGAATATATTCGGCAACAATTTTGGAAGATTCCAACGCTTCCCTAGGGGGTAAGTTTCTGTAAATGATAAAATTACGATTTAACATCGACAGAATTTTCAAAAATTTCTTCTTGACCAAATTATCTCCGATGGCAGATGCCGTCATATTTAGGTTGTGGTTATGAAGGGTAACGTTCAATAGCGAAGTATCAAGGATGATATCCCGATGATTCGAAATGAACAGATAAGCCTGATTTTGTTCAAGTTTTTCGAACCCCTCAAAAGTGAACTCGGCAATGCTTTTTTCCATTGCTTTGCATACGACCTGATACATTATGTTTTTTTGAAAATCAGCGATTGATTTACAAGAAAACAGCCTTTCAAGCCTTTGATTTTCAGGGAGTTCTGGAAATCCGTAAGCAAGCATTGCTCTGATTTTCGAATGGTCTTTGATTTTTTGCAAAATCTCCGAAACCTCTCGGTCATAGTAAGGGCGTATTGATTTGAAATAATCCACAGTAGTATTTATTGTTCTTTAATAAAAAGCAAAGAAACGAAATTATTTTCATAAAACCATATTAAATACCGAAAACTTTTGCAGAGTTTAACGTAGTTTGGTGAGCAATTTCTTCTATTGGGCGTTTATAAATATCGGCTATTTTTTTCATAACTTCCACAATATAAGCACTTTCGTTTCGTTTCCCTCGATAAGGATTGGGCGCCAAATAAGGCGAATCGGTTTCCAAAACAATATGGTCTAAACTGATTTTATGTAGGAAAGTGTCGATTTTTCCGTTTTTGAACGTAACCACGCCGCCAATCCCTAGCATCATATTGAGGTTTATCGCTCGATAAGCTTGCTGTTCTGTGCCTGTAAAGCAATGAAAAATTCCGAAAAGTTGGTCGTCTTTTTCTTCTTCCAATATTTCAAAAATTTGGTCAAAAGCCTCACGGCAGTGTATAACGATGGGCAAATGGTGCTTTTTTGCCAATTGAATTTGCCACTTAAAAGCCTCTTGTTGTATGTTTAAGGTGGATTTATCCCAATATAAATCGATGCCAATTTCTCCGATGGCATAAAAGGTATGTTGCCCCATCAGAGCTTCAACGTGGGCTAGCTCTTCTTTGTAATTGTCTTTTACATCACAGGGGTGTAATCCATTCATTAAGAATATGTTATCAGGAAAATCTTTCTGTAAGTCAAACATACTTTGGGTATGAGACGAATCGATAGCAGGGATAAAAAATCGGGTAACTCCCAAGGCAATGGCTCGTTTGATAACCTCGTGTCGGTCTTCATCAAAGGCATTGCTGTACAAGTGTGTATGTGTGTCGGTTATAATCATTCTAAAATTTACGTTTTTTTAGTTTTTCGAAAGCAGATTTTTTCCTACATAAGGAAAATATTTTTTGAAATACGACCCAAAATCATTCATCATAACTCACCGAAATGGTGTCGTGCATTGAGTATGCTTGGCAGGTAAGTATATACCCTTGATTTACTTCCTTCTCTGTAAGTGTCTCATTTTTAGCCATTTTAGCCGACCCTTCGGTAACTTTTCCGATACAGCTACTACAAACGCCATTTAGGCAAGAGTAAGGAGCGTCAACGCCTTGCTGTAAAATTGATGTGAGTATATTTTGATTGCGCGGAGCCTCGAAAGTGGTTGTTTTTCCGTCAATGGTAAAGCAAATGGCTACGTTTCCTTGTAATTGGGTAAAATCGTTGGAAATTGTAGCCTCGAAAAGTTCCGTAAAAATTCGGTCTTTGGTAATGCCTCGGCAAAGGATATTGTCTCGAACATTGATGACCATTTCGGAGGGACCACAGGCATAGTACCGACCCCAGTTCAAATCTTTGTATTTTTGAAACATAAGTTGAATAACCTCGTCGTTAATTCGCCCCGAAAGATGATTGCCCCATACCTCTTGACTGAATACGTAATGCACTAAAAGGCGCTCGGGGTAATCCCGTTTGAGTTGTTCTATTTCGTCAAAAAACATTGTTTCCTCTTTTGATTTGTTGCCATAGACAAAAACAACCTTTATATTGGTTTTAGCCAATGCCGTTTTGGCGATGCTCATCATCGGGGTTACGCCACTTCCTGCTGAAAAGAGCATAATGTCTTTATTGCCAAATATGTCGTAAAAAAAGACGAAAGCACCCATCGAAGGCATCACTTCAAGGGTGTCGCCTTCTTTGAGCTGGGTGGTTGCATAGGTTGAAAATATCCCGTTGGGGATACGCTTAACCGCCACGCTCAATTCATTTTCGTTTACCCCCGAACAGATGGAATAGGCTCTTCTAACTTTCTGATTATTAATGATTTGCTGTAGCGTTAGATATTCACCTGCCTCAAATGAAAAAACTTTTTTTAAAAGCTCGGGTACTTCAAAAGTGATTTTCACTGAGGTTGGGGTCAGTTTTGTGATTTTTGCTACTTTTAATGTATAAAATTTATTCATCATATTGTGAGTAAAGAATGAAACAAACCGCAAAAGTAGGTTTAGAACTCCTCCAATTCGGTTTATTTCAATGGCGATTTTTTCGGAAAAATCAAACGTTTATTTGTACATACCATTCATACCAAGATTAAATGTTTTGGAATCGGCAATAGGCGATACTGGCATTTTTGCTTTTGGTGGAAAATGCTTATCTGATATGCCTCCGACAATCACCCGAATGGCTTGGGCTAAAAGAGGTTCGTTTTCGTCTCCTAATTCTCCCATATTGGAAAGGTCTTCTTCCATTAGATAAGTAGGCACCAATCCGTCGGTATAATCACCAAATCCGTTTGCATTCTCGATTTTGAGCGTCAAGGGTTGCATAGCCCAGCGATGTCTTGGGTTTCTGGTTCCCTTATTGTCTTCATCGTAAATAGTAATCGAACCAACGTTTTTCCCTGTGGTGCGCGTGCCGATTTGTATAACCTCTATGTAGGGCTTCAACCCGTTGATGACCAGTTCGCTTGCTGAGGCAGTTCTCTCGGAGGTAAGCACATATATCTTGCTCATATTCAAATGATTAATACCGATAGACTCGTTTTGGTCGGTAATCATTGTGCTTGTCAGAAAATCGTCGGTTCCTTGTCGTTTTTCAACATAAGCCTGTATTTTATGGTTCCACCTTTCTTTTGCGAATAATTTTCCGCTTAATTGGCTTCCTAAAATCATAGAAGACAGATGCACCGCCGATGAAACGCGTCCGCCACCATTATAGCGCAAATCAAGTATCAAATCAGTAACGCCTTCCGATTTGAATTCGGCAAAAACATTGTTAAGTTCTTTGTCGAAATTAGCCACAAAGCCATTGTACATAAGATATCCGATTTTCTTTTGGTTTCGCACAATAACCTTTTTAATGAGGATAGGATTTTCGACGATTTTGGATTTAACCATCGAAATAGTTTTATTTAGAGGTACAATTGTCTGATTTTGAAGTCGATTGATATCAATGGTCATTGAGGTTTTATCATTGAATAACAATCTTTCGTAGTTATTGATATTAAGTGGGGTGCCGTCCACCGAAAGAAAAATATCTCCTCTGGTGACACCTTTTTGTTCGGCTTCCGAATTGGGAAGAACATAACGCACTACGCCTAACACGCCATTTTGGTTTCCATACCTTGATAGCAGAAAACTCATTCCAGAGGAAAAGACTACACCTTGTTTGCTTTCTTCTAACTCTCTGTAATCATCTACAATATAGCTAAATCGGTCAACATACCCTGAATTGAAAAGTTTTGAGGGCTTATGCAACAACTTATAGAAAAAAAGTTCATTATCCGATACCGAATTTAAAAAATGGACATATTTCGGGTTGCTCAAATTGGTTTTAGCCACCGACGAGGCAAATTTATCGTCAGCCAAATCAGGCACATCGGTTTGCCAGAGGTAATATTGATTCAATCCTTTCCAAATAAAATCTTTGATAGCTAAATCAACATTTGATGAATGGTCGTTTTTTGAGATATTATCATCATTATCTTTGCAAGATAAAACACTGAAAATCAGAACGATATGTAAGAATAATCTTTTCATAGGATATTTTTTTCCTACAAATGTAACATTTTTTTCATATATTCGTCTTATATGTAGAAAAAAAAGTATTTTTGACGATGACTCACAAGGTGTTTTTAGATTATATTATCCCCTTTCAAGATAAAATTTATCGTTTTGCCAAGCGATTGCTTATCTCAAAAGACGAAGCCGAAGATGCCTCACAAGAGATTTTGCTAAAACTATGGCAACAGAAAGCCAATTTGCCGCAGATAAAAAATTTAGAAGCCTATGCAATGACCCTAACAAAAAATTTATGTTATGATAAATTAAAAGCCAAAAATGCTGAAAATGTGTCACTTACGTATATTGATTATCAAGCTCGTTCCAGTGATTCTTTGCAGACAAAAATAGAAAATACCGATATGCTCGCCCAAGTTAAAAACGCCATCAGTAGGCTATCGGCACAACAACAAATGGTAATGCAATTGCGTGATATTGAGCAATATGAATTTGACGAAATCGAAAAAATAACAGGAATAAAAGAACCTACTTTGCGGGTTATTTTATCAAGAGCAAGAAAGACAATTAGAGAAATTTGTGAAAAATAAAATACTGAAAAATGAAAGATTTATTAGAAAAATATTTTAATGGTGAAACCTCCGTTGAAGAAGAAAAAGAGTTGAGGGTTTATTTTAATTCCAAGCACATTGACCCTGAATTTGAAAAATACAAACCTATGTTTGTTTATTTTCAAGAGGCTACTAATGAGCAATTTACAGGCGATAAAAATATATTTTTAAAGCCTCGAAAGAAACTAAAATATATGAGCCTTTCCATTGCGGCAAGTTTTTTGATTATCGTAGCAACGAGTTTCTTTGTCAGAGAAAGAAATCAAGTAAAGGAAGCCCAAATTGCGTATCATCAGGTAAAGGAAGCCCTTTTTTTAATTTCAGAAAATTACAATAAAGGCATTGAAAAAATGATATATTTGGAAGAATTTGATAAAACAACAGCAAAAATCATAAAAATAAACAATTAAAATTAGTATATATGAAAACAAGAGTAATTTTTTTAGCATTAACGTTATTTTCATTCACAAAAATAACTGCCCAGTCAATGTTTGACCAATTTGAGAATAATGATGATATTACCACGGTGGTGATATCAGCAAAAATGTTTCAGATGTTATCGAAAATTGGTTCAAAAGATTCAGATTCAAAGGAATTTACAGAAATTGCAAAGCAACTCAAATCAATGAAGATTTTTACCACTTCAAATAAAGATGCAACACAGAAAATAAAAAACGAAGTGAATAACTATCTGAAAAGCAACAATTTAGAGGAATTTATACGTGTAAAAGAAAAAGATAACAACGTTAAAATCTATGTGAAGCAAGGGCGTAAATCCGATATTGTGAGTGAACTATTGATGTTGATCGAAGCCAATGACAAAAACGAAAAACAAACCGTTTTGATGACCCTTGTTGGTGAAATCGACCTTAATAAAATAGGAGCTTTAACCAAAAACATAACATTAATTTCTGGTGAAAAATGAAAAAATTAGTAAAAATAATCGTTTTATTGGTGGTATATGTCATTAATGTTTCGTGTCAACAGCAAAGTTTGCAGAAATATATCGTAGAAAAATCGGATAGTTCAGAGTTTAAAAGTTTTACATTTTATCCGAAAGATTTTCAAGAAAAAGGGCAAATAGTAGAGAAATTCGATTTGTTAGATGTCGTGAAAAATGTTAATGTACTGATTTACAACAAAACAGATAGCCTAAAATTTGAAGTTGAGAAACAAGAAATTCAATCCATTTTGTCGGATAGGAAGTATCAAAATTTATTTAGGTTTAACCAAGGAAACGCAAAATTTCAGATTGACTACGTAGGTTCGGATAGTGATATTGAAGAAATTGTCGTTTTTGGAATTGAAAAACAACGGAAATTGTTTTTATTACGAGTATTGACAGATAAATTAACTACCGAACAATTAACCGATATGGCAACGACTTTCCAGCAAACAATCGTTGGGAAAAACTTCTTAAATTTATTTTGACATATAAATTTATCCGATTTGTATTGGGCGAATAAAAAAAATCCTAACTGGAATGTTAGGATTTTTTTTGTTTGAAATAATATCTTAATGTTAAACGTTTATTTTACTTTTTCAACAATAGCTTTAAAGGCTTCTGGATGATTCATTGCTAAATCAGCCAAAACTTTTCTGTTAAGTTCAACATTGTTGGCTTTGAGTTTACCCATAAATTGAGAGTACGATAGTCCGTGAAGTCTTGCACCCGCGTTGATACGCA
>JAUMYH010000046.1 GCA_030528745.1 Bacteroidota bacterium | reverse complement strand
AAAGAGAGAAAAAACTATCCCAAAAAATTGCACTTACTAATGGAAGTTAAGAAATATTTAAAAATTTTCTTATCAAAACAATCTTTTTTCTTAAATAAATACCAAAAATAATATTTCCTACATTCCAATTCCAATACAAATATACAATTTATTATTCCATTTTTTTAGAAAAAAGATATTTTTTTCACACTTTAAACATTTATTTTCACAAAAACAATGTTTATTAAATAGGATTAATTAAATAACAACTACTTTCAAGTTATTTTTTTTCTGTAAATAATGTTCGATTATATATATATACTGCGAATCAATTTCAGGAAAACTCATCATTTTATTCAGAATTTCTGTGTTATTTATCTGATAATTAAGCTCAAAAAACGAAAAGCCTTTATACACCCCATTACGCACCATTATTACTGATTTTTCTTGCACTTCTCTTCCTTTGTCAATTATCAAAACATCTTGATTTTCAACAAAAAACCGCTTCACATACTTCATTTTCACTAATTTGGGACTATATCTGGGTTTTAATTTACCTATATCGTGATACTCTTTGAGTGAGGCTATGAGCATACTTCCCGTAATTTCGAAAGTAATTGATGTTGCCTGTTTTTGGAGTTCGATAGCTATCTTTGAGGATTTAACAAAAATATTACTTGCCTTCTTTTTGATATTAGAAGCCTTTTCTATATATATTAATGAGTTGGTTTTGTCATAAATATACAACACCCCTGTTTGCTCTGGCAATGAAGCTACCAATACATCTAATCTGCCCTCCCTATCAACAAATGAGTTTTGATTAATATATTGCTCAATAATTGTCTTTTGTTCATCTTTGATTAACAGATACTTAAATAATTTGAGTGTAGCCTGAGCATCTCCGATTGCTCTATGCCTATTATGAATCGGTATCCCTAAAGATTTCGTAACATTATCCAACCCATAGGAGTTCAAATCAGGAATAAGTTTTTTAGATAACTCTATAGTGCAAATCGTAGAACGTGAAAAGGCATAACCCAATCTTGAAAATTCTAATTTTAACAAACGATAGTCAAAACTAATATTGTGAGCCACCAAAATACAGTCTTCCGTTATCTCAATAATGCGTTTTGCCAATTGGTAGAACTTCGGAGCTGTCCGCACCATCGTTTTATTAATCTTGGTAAGTTTTTCTACAAAACTTGGAATAGGAACTTCTGGATTGACCAAACTAACAAACTGATCTACAACTCCATTACCGTCAAACTTATAAATCGCTATTTCTATAATAGCTTCTTCGTTATATTTGCCTCCAGTAGACTCTAAATCAATTATAGCATACATGAATTTTCCTATTACCTGACCACTTTTAGAATATCCAAGCCTCCATAATTACCCGAACTCATAAACAACAATACCTCCAGATTTGATTTTATGGACGACAGATACACCTCCAAATCCTCTGGCTTTGTAAACACTTTTATAGCATTGTTCTGAAATCCTTCTTTTATTTGCTCTGGTGTTATTTCTTTCATTCGCTTAATATGCAGTGCTTCAGACGAATAAAATACTATAGCCTCATCGACCTGATTCAAAACACCTTTGTATTCTGACAAAAATTCGGCAGTAAGACTACTATATGTATGCAATTCCAACACTGCGGTAACCTTCCGATTTGGATATTGTTCCTTAACCGCCCAAGCTGTTGCCTTTACCTTACTTGGCGAATGGGCAAAGTCTTTGAAAACAACTTTTTTGTCTGTTTGATAAATTTTTTCCAATCGCTTAGAAGCTCCCTTAAATGATGCTATCGCCTGATAAAAATCTTCCTCATCAACTCCGATACATTGACAAACCCATTTGGCTCCTTCCAAATTACTTAAATTATGCGTCCCAAACACTTCAATAGGCATATCTCCTTCGGGTGTATTCAAATAGGTAATTCCATCATCAATTCGATGTTCAGCTATCTGATAGGGTATTTTTCTTATTTGATTTTCAGTATTTTCAGCTATATTCTTAACCTCTTGATCGTGTTCGTTATAAATCAGAATGCCTCCTTGAGTAATTTGATTGACAAACACCTCGAATTGTTTTACGTAATTCTCAAACGTAGGAAATACATTGATATGATCCCAAGCTATACCTGAAATCAAGGCAATATTAGGTTTGTACAAATGGAATTTTGGTCGTCTGTCAATAGCCGATGATAGGTATTCATCACCTTCCAGAATTATAAAATCGTTTGTATTGGTTAGGTGTACCATGGTGTCAAAGCCTTCCAACTGAGCTCCTACCATATAATCCACATTTATATTGTGATACTTCATCACGTGCAGAATCATCGATGTTATGGTCGTTTTTCCGTGTGAGCCTCCTATTACAACTCTGGTTTTATCCTTTGAATGTTCGTATATAAACTCTGGATACGAATAAATCTTGATACCCAACGACTTAGCTTTAATCAACTCTGGATTATCGTCTTTGGCGTGCATTCCCAAAATTATAAAATCTATATCTTGAGTGATTCTATCTTCAAACCAACCCAATTCTACTGGCATAAGCCCCTGAGATTCAAGCCTTGATTTTGACGGTTCAAAAATGGCATCATCACTACCTGTTACTACATTTCCTAATTTGTGCAATGCCAGTGCCAGATTGTGCATAGCACTTCCTCCGATTGCTATAAAATGAATTCTTTTCATAAAATATTATTTTATTCCGAGATAAATTCTAAAATACCCACATTCATTGATTACCTCTTGATAATATTTGGTGTCTGAATATTCGTCCTTAAGTTCTTTAAATCCTTTCCACGGTCTGATTACCTGATCCGAATAACCATAATATCCGTCTTTTTTAAAGAAATACGCTTTATTATAATACTCATTGCGTTCTAATTTTGCCAACATATAAGTTATTTTTGCTTTTTGTTCTTTATCTAATGCGGCATTTTTAGCAATGATATAATACTTTTTGGCATTATCCATTGAGTGGAATATTTCTCTATTATTTGCCGAAATATGATTTCCGTACTCCCCAACTATCGGATTATTATAAAAATAACGAGCATTTCCAAAATAAGAGGCGTTGTAAAAAGCATTTGCCACCAAAAGAGCGTTGTTATACACATCTTCGCCACGGCTTATTTTGTCTTGCATTTCTTTTACTTTATACAAAAAATCGATTTTGGTATATTTTATTCTCTGATACGCCTGATGATCGCAGTCGTTACAATCTTTTATTTTTCCATTAAATGGATTTCCGAACAATGGATATGGCTTGTAATCTCCTTTACTTACCTTTATTTGTTTGTGTTTTTCAAACTCCTGAATTGCCAAATCTATTTTATTTTGATAAAAAAGATATATCCCTCTGCACTCATAAATATCTTCAAGCGAAAAAGGGTATTCTTTTTCCAAAAACGCCTCCCAGCTCGATTTGTTTTTCTTTAACAGGAATTGCTCCATCGCCTTCATATTTTCTTCATTTTTATAAAAACCACTTTCAGGATAGAGTAATTCTGCTTTCAGAAAATCTTTTTGCTCTTGATACAAAGTTGATAAATACTTATTAACCCAAGCCTCCAAATAGCTTACTCTTAGCGTTGATGCGGTTTGAGTATCCTCGTAAGTTTGTTTGGCTTTAGCTTTGAGCCATTGCAAATCTTTTAAAATTTTGTTTTCGGTTTTTACGTCAATCTTCTGCATATCTGATAAATCTCGCATCAAACCAAGTAGTCGTAATTGATTGATTTGCTCTTCGTTTTTTGCCTCAATTTTAGCTTTATTCAAATACGAAGACACGGTTGCAAAATCGCCTTTTAACAATTGTAAATAACCACTTGCTGCGTTCCAAAGGTATTTATTGGTTATCAGATTCTGATTCGTAACCTCAAAAACCCAATTCAATTCATTGGTATTTAATTTACTTTGAACCTCTTTTAGGTATTCTTTACGCGAACCCATTTTATTTTCCTCCCAGTAATTATTATAAACGTTTACTTTTGTTTCCAAAATATTCACGTATCTACTAAGCAGAAAATCCAGATGTTTTGATTTAGGGTTAATTTGGTAAATTTTACTCATAAACTCAAAGGCATCAGTATAATATCCTTGCATTGCCCACAAAGCTTCTTTCTCTTGAGCAGTCAATACCCTTTCTATCATCTGTAGGGTGTCATTCGAAACTGGTCTGTAGGCATTTAGGGCAGATTTCATCATTGGCGTATATTCATTGAACAGACGCACATAGTAACAATTAGCTGCTATATATTTTTTATCTTTCTTAACCGCTCCTGCCACATAATCCAATCCTTGATAATAGAGGTCATTTTTGGGCTGACTTTCACTGGTTTCAGTAAAATACGACACGATTTGTAAATTATCCTCCGAATAAAATAAGGTTCTCAGCACCTGAAACCAAATTCTATTGGCATAAAATTCATCTTTTTTATCGGTTTGTTCATATTCTTTCTTTACTTTTTTCACAAATTTAGCATTCGCCAAAACCCTCGATGTTCCTTCATAATCCCATACATTATCATTGGGGTTGTTTGAAAATTGCTCAACTTGTTTTGCCAACACCAAAAAATCCAAAAACTTCCTTATCTTTTTATCTTTTGTATTAAGAGAGGTATTAGAGGTTAATTTTTTATTTTTTCCCCACTGATTTATTTGATATTTGGCATCATCGTCAAACAAGTAATATTCCAACTGTTCTTTTTTTACATTTCCTTCAAGATATTCATACCATTGGTTTACTATTTTATCAAAATACCCTTGTGATTTTTTGTATTCATAGGTATTATCGTAATAATATTCTTGATAAAATTTATTTTCAGGATCGTAGAAAAAGGGTTTATAATTTGCATTGTTTACGGTAATTTCAGGCGAAAAAACCGATCTTTCTTCCATTGTTGAAAAAAAGCCATCTCCTCCACAGGCATACAGATAAATACCGTAAGATGTTAGGGTTAATAGTATGATATTAAAATATTTGTTTGAAAAAGGCTTTTTCATAATTATAAATGTATTTATCTGATAGTTCGTACAAAATAATTTCTTTTGGCAACTTTGACATTGCTTGAGTTAATTCTTTGGTCATTTGTTTAACATCATTAGGCTTAATTTTTTCAATTTTAACAATATCTCCCTCACGAAACACCTTACCATTTACGATAATTTGCTCGGCAGATTGATAACAATTTTCTTTTATAAGGTGTACCGATTTATTTTGAATAAAATTATTAAATACTTGATTATCAATCAAATCAATTGTATTTCCATCTCTAATTACAACGCCCCATTCAAAAATAGGCAACGCCACATCTAACGCCAACGGATAATGATGCAAATAATTAATATATTTACTTGCCACCTCCTTATCGTAAATCGAATTTTGTTCCAAAACCGACAATTTTCCCATATTATAATACATCAACACACCTCTATCAACGGGCGGAACACCTGTTTTTTCAAAATATTTCACCTGATGAAGCCTGATTGTTGCCGAGATTACTTTATTGGACAGCTGTTTAAAAAAGGTCAGAAACTTAAAAAAACTATCTTTTGTGGTCAGCGTCCAATCGCAATCAATTTGAATTTCCTCAATCTGAATCTTGTTTTTAGTATTAATCTGATTGATATATTGATAAATGTTTTTTGACAAATTTTCCTCATCTAATCCTTCTGTCAGAAACACCTCGTTTTTTATATAAATTACAGGTATTATTTTTACGCCTATAGGAACAGACTCAAAAACAATCGGAGCTATTGGTTTAGGGGTGTTTTTTTCTACAGCCACATCAAAATACCTCACATACAGATTGTTAATTTGATTATCGACCACAAATTTTTGTTCGTCATCACTAATCTTAAACACCGTTTTCCAGTAATAAGCACTCAACAATACGTCTGTTTTTGGCTCTTGACAAGAAACAAACACAAAGGCTAAAACAAACAATAATCGATTCATGATTAATTAAAAAACTGTCTGAACAACTTTCAGTAGCAATATCATCTGACCAACAGACAACCTGCCTAATAATTATTCGGACAGTTTTTAGTTAATGGTAATTACTAACAATTTTCGTTATAAGCCTCTCTGAGGTTTTCAGCAATAATATCTGCCGATCTGCCTTCGATGTGATGTCTTTCCAACATGTGTACCAACTCTCCATTTTTAAATAAAGCCATACTTGGAGATGAAGGCGGATAAGGAAACATTTTGGCTCTAGCCGCATCAACAGCCTCACGATCAACTCCTGCAAATACCGTTACGATATTATCTGGTTTTTTATCGTTTTGAAGACTCATAACCGCCCCAGGTCTTGCATTACGAGCGGCACATCCACACACCGAATTGACAACCACAAGAGTAGTTCCTTCTTTTTCTATTTCTTGAATAACTTCCTGAGCTGTAAACAATTCTTTGAAACCAAAATTGGTCAATTCAGCTCTCATAGGTCTTACTAAATCTTCTGGATACATAATATTATTTTTTTACAAATATACAAAAAAGAACTTAAAAACAATTCATTTAATTCATCTAAATCCTTCAAACACGCCTAATCCAAAAAGAGCATAATCGTACTTTACAGGGTCATCAACATCCAAGGCACGGAGCGAATTATCCAGTTCCATTAGTGCTTTGGCATCATTCTGTTTGCGATGCAACAACCCTAATCTTCGAGCCACGTTTCCTGAATGAACATCTAACGGACACGACAACTTTGACGGAGGAATTGTTTGCCAAATACCAAAATCTACAATACCATCATTACGCACCATCCATCTGAGGAACATATTTAACCGCTTGGCAGCCGAACCTTTACGAGGGTCTGAAAGATGTTTTTGGGTACGAATTTGATGTTCAAAACTAAAAAACTCATTTCTAAAACAATGAATTGCCTCCTGCAGATTATCATATTTATTAAATATCAATTCCAAAGAATCATATTTGGTATACAACCCTCTTAATGCCTTTACAAATCCTTCCAAATCAACGCCATTAAAGGTGCGATGTACAAAATCATTCAAGCTACTCAATTCATTATCAGAATGATTCATCACAAAATCGTACGGATTATTTCCCAATAACTCCATAATTCTGTAGGCATTTTTTATAATCATCTTCCTATTTCCCCAAGCTATGGTAGCTGTCAGAAAACCCGCTATTTCTATATCTTGTTTTTGAGTAAACAAATGAGGTATTTGTATCGGATCGGAGTCTATAAAATACTTTTGATTGTATTGTAAGACTTTTTCATCAAGAAAATCTTTAAATTCATTAAAATTCATAAAACTGACAAAATAACAGTAAAATCATTTTGGTTAAATATTTGAGGCTTCAAATGGCATTACAAATATAAAAATGAAATTAAATATTAAAAATTTTTATTTGCCCATAATTGCAATTTTCATAATTGTATCAGCTTATATTTTGGGGAATTTATTATTTGCAAACCCCTCCAAATTGGGATTGTATCCAAAAGATTTTGGCACACTCTACGGAATTATTACTGTGCCGTTTATTCATTCGGACTTAAACCATCTGCTAAATAATGCTGTATCGTTATTTGTACTATTGAGTATCACGAACTATTTCTATCGCAAAGGTATATATATCGTAATTGCCTTTGGTATCATAATCAGTGGAATAATATTGTGGTTTATTGGTCGCGAAAGCTATCACGTAGGAGCTAGTGGACTGGTTTACACTTTAATCAGTTACCTGTTTTTCAAGGGTATAACCTCCAGTAATAGACAAAAAAGGGCTGTTGCTCTTGTTGTTATTTTTCTGTACGGAGGAGCTATTTGGTATATGTTACCCAATCAAATAAGCAATATCTCTTGGGAAGGACATTTTGGCGGTTTTTTAGCTGGGCTAATCCTTGGAGTTATCTTTTCTGAAAAAGAAGAACAAAAGTACGAATACGACTGGGAAGACCCCAATTTTAATCGTTATAGAGATGCTTTTATGAAACACTTTGATGAATCTGGCAACTTCACAAGAACACCACATACGCACACCACACTACCACAGATAAGCATCAAATACACCTATATCAAAAAAGAAAACAGCCACTAAAAGCGGCTGTTTCTCATATTAAATAAATTACTCTTTAACTTCAGTATTTTCAGAAGCTGTCTCTTCTTGTTTAGGAACATCTTGAAGTTGCGTTTCAACTTTCTTACCTCTTCCTCTACGAGTCGATTTTTTAACTTCTTTTTTACCACCGTTGTACAACTCATTAAAATCAACAAGTTCAATCATTGCCATATCAGCGT
Source organism: Bacteroidota bacterium (assembly GCA_030528745.1). Taxonomy (GTDB): domain Bacteria; phylum Bacteroidota; class Bacteroidia; order Flavobacteriales; family Flavobacteriaceae; genus Flavobacterium. The sequence continues at coordinate 7,956 of JAUMYH010000046.1, read as the reverse complement.
TGTCTCCCAGACGATTACCTAACTTAATTATTCTTGTATACCCTCCTGGTCTGTCAGCTACTCTAGGAGCAACTTCTCTAAACAATTCCGTTACGGCATACTTGTTTTTAAGATAAGAAAAAACAACACGACGATTGTGTGTATCGTCAGATTTAGATTTGGTAATCAAGGGTTCAACATACATTCTTAACGCTTTAGCTTTAGCAACAGTAGTGTTGATTCTCTTATGTTCGATAAGAGAACAAGCCATATTAGCTAACATTGCATCTCTATGACCTTTCTTTCTTGATAAATGATTTATTTTTTTTCCGTGTCTCATTACTTTCTACAATTTATATCTGATAAAATTCAGACTTATTCTTTATCTAATTTATATTTTGACAAATCCATTCCGAAGTGTAGATTCTTATTAGCAACCAGCTCATCTAACTCTGTAAGAGATTTCTTTCCGAAATTTCTAAATTTCATCAAATCGCTTTTATTAAATGATACCAAATCACCCAATGTTTCTACCTCAGCAGCCTTAAGACAATTTAAAGCCCTAACTGACAAATCAAGGTCGACTAACTTAGTCTTTAATAGTTGTCTCATGTGAAGCGACTCTTCGTCATAAGATTCTGTTTTGGCTATTTCATCTGACTCTAAAGTTATTCTTTCATCAGAGAATAGCATAAAATGATGAATAAGTACTTTAGCGGCCTCTGTTAGTGCATCTTGAGGATTTATTGAACCGTCTGTTTTTATCTCGAATATCAGTTTTTCGTAGTCAGTTTTTTGTTCTACACGATAATTCTCAATAGCATACTTGACATTTTTCACGGGAGTATATATAGAGTCTATAAATATAGTACCTATAGGAGCTGAATTTCTTCTGTTTTCTTCAGCTGGTACATATCCTCTACCCTTTTCGATAGTAAACTCAATATCAAGTTTAACTTTACTCTCAAGATTACAAATAACTAAATCAGGATTTAGAATCTGGAAACCAGATATGAATTTCTGAAAATCTCCAGCTGTTATCTTATCTTTACCAGAAATTGACACAGATACCGTTTCATTATCAACGTCTTCTATCTGACGTTTAAAACGTATTTGTTTAAAGTTAAGTACAATTTCTGTAACATCTTCAACAACACCAGAAATAGTTGAAAATTCATGTTCTACACCCTCAATTCGAATGGATGTAATAGCGTATCCTTCAAGTGCTGACAACAACACTCTGCGTAAGGCATTACCTACTGTTAATCCATAACCAGGTTCTAAAGGTCTAAACTCGAATTTTCCTTCGAATTCTGTGGAGTCAATAAGTATGACTTTATCAGGTTTTTGAAAATTAAATAGTGCCATATAATATCAGCCTGTAATCAATTATTATTTATTGTACAACTCTACGATAAGTTGCTCTTTAATATTTTCTGGGATTTGGATTCTTTGAGGTACAGCTACAAAAGTTCCTTCTTTTGTATCGTTATTCCAAGTAATCCACTCATACACGTGAGCTGAATTTACCAACGAATTAACGATAGCTTCCAAAGATTTAGACTTTTCGCGTACAGCCACCTTATCCCCTGCTTTTAATTGATACGAAGGTATATTTACTACATTACCATTTACAGTAATATGTCTGTGAGATACAATCTGGCGAGCAGCTCTACGAGTAGGAGCTATTCCCATTCTGTACACCACATTATCCAATCTTGATTCGCACAATTGTAATAAAATTTCACCCGTGATACCTTGTTTACTACTTGCTTTTTCAAACATTTTTCGGAACTGACGCTCCAATATACCATAGGTGTATTTTGCTTTTTGTTTTTCAGTAAGCTGAATCGCATACTCCGAACGCTTAGCTCTTTTACGAGCCAGACCATGTTGCCCAGGAGGGTAATTTCTTCTTTCTAGAGCTTTATCAGCTCCAAAAATAGCCTCGCCAAATTTACGAGCTATTTTAGACTTAGGACCAGTATATCTTGCCATTAAAAAATAATTAAAAAAAGACAGTAACTATGAATTCAGGTCTTAACTTATCCTCCGATAGTTACACCTTGTCTTTGGTTATACTTAAAAATTAAACTCTTCTTCTCTTTGGAGGACGACATCCGTTATGCGGAATTGGAGTTACATCTATAATTTCAGTAACTTCGATACCTCCATTGTGTATTGAACGTATTGCAGATTCTCTACCATTACCAGGTCCTTTTACATAAACCTTCACTTTCTTAAGACCAGCCTCAAGTGCTATCTTAGTAGCATCCTCTGCTGCCATCTGAGCAGCATAAGGGGTATTTTTCTTAGAACCTCTAAACTTCATCTTACCTGCAGACGACCATGAAATAACCTCACCTTTCTTGTTTGTCAACGAAATAATGATGTTATTAAATGTAGCATTAATATGAGCCTCTCCTGTTGACTCTACAACAACTTTACGTTTTTTTGTATTGGTTTTTGCCATAACTCTATCTGTTATTTAGTTGCTTTCTTTTTATTTGCAACAGTTTTCTTTTTACCTTTTCTTGTTCTTGAGTTATTCTTAGTTCTTTGACCTCTAAGTGGTAATCCAAGTCTATGACGAATACCTCTTTGACAACCTATATCCATCAAACGTTTGATGTTAAGCTGAATCTCCGAACGTAATTCACCCTCAATCTTGAATGCCGAAACAGCCTCTCTTATCAGACCTATTTCGTCATCATTCCAATCTTGAACTTTTTTGTCTTGACTTACTTGAGCTTTTTCCAAAATCTCAATTGCTCTACTTTTACCTATTCCGAAAATATAGGTCAAAGCTATAACTCCTCTTTTGTTTTTAGGTATATCTACCCCTGCTATTCTTGCCATAATTATCCTTGTCTTTGGTTAAATCTAGGATTTTTTTTGTTAATAACATATAAGCGCCCTTTTCTTCGTACTACAATACACTCGGCACTTCTTTTCTTTACTGATGCTCTTACTTTCATTATTATAAGATTTTAATATCTATACGTAATTCTTGCCTTTGACAAATCATAAGGACTCATTTCTAATTTAACTTTATCACCAGGTAATAACTTAATATAATGCATACGCATTTTGCCTGAGATATGAGCTATCACAACATGACCATTTTCCAACTCAACCCTAAACATTGCGTTAGACAACGCCTCAATTATCGTGCCATCTTGCTCTATTGCTGATTGTTTTGCCATATTATTCTGAAATTGATTTTCTATTTCTACCTGTTTTCATCAATCCATCATACTCCCTATTAAGTAAATATGCGTTTACTTGCTGAATGGTATCTATAGCAACACCTACCATAATCAATAATGAGGTTCCTCCATAGAACATAGCCCAACCTTGTTGCATATCCAAAAGATTTACAACTATTGCTGGTAACACAGCTATAATAACTAGAAACACTGAGCCTGGTAATGTAATCAAAGACATTATTCTATCTAAAAAGTCAGCTGTTTCAGTACCTGGTTTGATACCAGGAATGAATCCGCCACTTCTTTTTAGATCATCTGCCATTTTATTTGTAGGAACGGTAATTGCTGTATAGAAAAACGTAAACAACAATATTAATAAACCGAACACAAAATTATACCAGAATCCAAATATATCGGTAAACACTGAACTCAAACTCTGTGCAGTATCAGATTCCGAAAAACCAGCCAAAGCTGCTGGCACAAACATAATTGCCTGTGCAAAAATGATTGGCATTACTCCAGAGGCGTTTACTTTCAGAGGAATCCATTGTCTGTTTCCTTCTTCAAACACACCACTTACAGTACGTCTTGCATATTGTACTGGCACTTTGCGTACCGCTTGTACCAAATAAACACACGCTACTATAACTAATAACCACAGAATAACTTCTATAAACAATAACATTATTCCTCCATTACCAGCTGTTCTATATCCAATTTCTTGCACAAACATTTGTGGCATTGTTGCTAAAATCCCCACCATAATCAATAGAGAAATACCATTACCAATACCCTTGTCTGTGATTTTCTCACCCAACCACATTGCAAATATTGTCCCTGTAGACAGAATTATCACAGAGGAAAATATAAACGAAAACGAAGAAGGTTCCATCAAAAAAGCATCAGGCACCTGTCTTGATAGATTATAAATATAACCTGGTCCTTGCACTAATGTAATTACTATGGTAAGCCATCTTGTAATCTGGTTTATTGTTTTTCTTCCGCTTTCTCCATCTTTTTGGAGTTTTTGCAAATATGGAACTGCAATTCCCATCAATTGCACTACAATTGAGGCAGAGATATAAGGCATGATTCCTAACGCAAATACTGAAGCCTGTGAAAAAGCTCCTCCAGTAAATACATTAATCAACCAGCCTATCCCTCCTTCTGTTTGTTCTTGAAGACCCGATAATTTATTAATATCGATACCTGGCAAAGGAATATGTGTTCCTAGACGAAATACTAATAATAGACCTAATGTTAAAATAATTTTTGATCTAAGTTCATCTATCTTCCAGATATTTCCGATTGTTTCAATAAATTTTTTCATCTTACAAGATTGTATTATAGTTCAATTGCCTCTCCTCCAGCTCTTTGAATAGCTTCTTTAGCTGTTTTTGTAAATTTATGAGCTGTTACTTTCAATTTAGCTTTAAGCTCCCCTCTTCCTAAAATCTTAACATTGTCATTTTTGGTCATTAGTCTATTTTGAATCAATACTGACAAATCTACAGTATCTGAAATAAGACCATTATCAACCAACGACTGAAGCGTATCTAAATTTACTCCTTGGTATTCTACTCTGTTAATGTTTCTAAAGCCATATTTAGGCACTCGTCTTTGAAGAGGCATCTGCCCACCCTCAAAACCAATTTTTTTAGAATAACCAGAACGAGATTTTGCTCCTTTATGCCCTCTTGTTGAAGTTCCTCCTTTTCCAGAGCCTTCTCCTCTACCTACTCTTTTGTTTTGGTTATGTACAGAACCTACGGCTGGTGTTAAATTACTTAAGTTCATAATTATATGTAATATTATTTAGCTTCCTCCACAGAAACTAAGTGTTTTACTTTGTTTACCATTCCAAGGATAGCAGGATTTGACTCGTGTTCAACAACCTGTCCTAACTTACGAAGCCCCAATGACTGCAACACCAACTTTTGAGATTGCGGACATTTGATTTGGCTTCTTACTTGTTTTACTCTAATCTTTGCCATACTTCCTTTAATTAACTTTTAAACAATTTATCTAAAGAAATTCCTCTTTGTTTAGCCACTGTTGCAGCACTTCTCATCTGTAATAAAGCATCGAAAGTAGCTTTAACCACATTATGAGGATTAGAAGAACCTTGTGATTTAGACAATACATCATGTACTCCCACAGACTCCAATACGGCACGTACCGAACCTCCTGCAATTACACCAGTACCCTCTGAGGCTGGTATCAAATATACTCTAGCTCCTCCAAATTTTCCTAATTGTTCGTGTGGCACCGTTTTATTATGTAAAGGAACTCTAACCAAGTTTTTCTTTGCATCTTCAACAGCTTTAGCTATTGCTTCAGAAACATCTTTAGATTTTCCAAGTCCATGGCCAACCACTCCATTTTCGTCTCCTACAACTACAACAGCAGAAAAGCCAAAAGCTCTACCTCCTTTTGTAACTTTAGTTACACGATTCACATTTACCAAACGGTCTTTCAATTCTAGACCAGATGGTTTTACTTGTTCTACGTTTTTGTATTTATGATACATAATAATATTAGAATTTAAGTCCTGCAGATCTTGCTCCTTCTGCTAATGATTTTACACGTCCGTGATACAAATAACCACCTCTATCAAAGGCTACCTTATCAATACCAGCCTTAAGTGCCTTTTCGGCAACCATTTTACCTACCTTTTCAGCAATCTCAACACCAGTACCTTTTTGACCAGCAATTTCCTTATCTCTAGAAGAGGCTGCCGTGATTGTTACACCTCTAACATCATCAATAATCTGAGCATAAATCTCTTTATTACTTCTAAAAACAGATAATCTTGGCATAGTAGCTGTACCTGAAACTGTTTTCCTAACTCTTAGCTTAATTCGCTGTCTTCTCTCAACTTTTGTTAATGACATAATTTACTTATTTTTAAGCTGATTTACCTGCTTTTCTTCTTAATTCTTCTCCTACAAATTTAACTCCTTTTCCTTTGTAAGGCTCTGGTTTACGGAAACTTCTAATTTTAGCTGCCACGTGTCCCAAAAGCTGTTTATCAAGTGAAGTTAACTTAATAATCGGATTTTTACCTTTTTCAGAAATAGTTTCTACTTTCACTTCTGGAGCAATCTCAAGTACTATGTTATGAGAAAAACCTAAAGCCAAATCTAATTTTTGACCTTGATTAGAAGCTCTGTAACCAACTCCTACCAATTCTAATTCTTTAGTAAATCCTTCAGAAACACCAATAATCATATTGTTAATTAACGCACGATACAATCCGTGTTTTGCTCTTTCTACTTTGTTATCAGATGAGCGTTCTACAACAACCTGATTATCCTCTACCTTAATAGAAACATCAGAGTACTCTTGTTTTAACTCACCCAATTTTCCTTTTACTGTTACAAGACCATCTTTAACATCAACTGTTACTCCTGATGGTATTGTTATTGGACTTTTACCTATTCTTGACATCTTATTAAAGTATTATATTAGTATACATAACAAATTACCTCTCCACCTACATTAAGCTGTTTCGCTTTTTTTCCAGTCATAAGACCTTTAGAAGTAGAAACTATAGCCAATCCAAGACCATTTAAGATTCTTGGTAAATCCGCAGAACTAGCATACTTACGTAAACCTGGTTTACTAATTCGTTGAATATCTCTAATTACTGACTCTTTCGTATCTTTATCATACTTAAGAGCTATTTTAATTGTTCCTTGAACGTTGTTATCCTCAAACTTATAGCTTAGGATATAACCTTGTTCGAACAATAGTTTTGTGATTTCCTTCTTTAACTTAGAAGCAGGAATCTCTACCACCTTATGGTTAGCACGAGATGCATTTCTGATTCTGGTTAAGAAATCTGCGATTGGATCTGTATACATTATTATTTAAAATTTGCGGTTTTAGTATTTATCTCTCACCACAAGAGATAAACTTGAAACCAATTAATACTCATTATACTTGCTCGTTATTACCAACTTGCTTTTTTAACTCCCGGTATAAGACCTTGATTAGCCATCTCACGGAATGTAACCCTTGATATACCAAATTGTCTCATATAACCTCTTGGTCTACCTGTAAGTTTACATCTGTTATGCAAACGCACTGGAGAAGCATTTTTAGGAAGTTTTTGCAATCCTTCATAATCTCCTGCCTCTAACAAGGCTTTTCTTTTCGCTGCATATTTAGCCACCAATTTCTCTCTTTTTACCTCACGGGCTTTCATTGATTCTTTAGCCATATCTTAATTCTTTTTAAAAGGTAAACCTAGTTCTGTTAACAATGATTTTGCTTCCTTATCTGTTTTTGCTGAAGTTACAAAGGTAATATCCATTCCCGATATTTTATTAACTTTGTCAATATTTATTTCAGGGAATATAATTTGCTCAGTAACACCCAAAGTATAATTACCTCTTCCGTCAAAACCAGTAGCTTTAATTCCTTGAAAATCTCTTACCCTAGGTAATGAAGCCGTAATAAGTCTGTCCAAAAACTCATACATTCTTTGTCCTCTCAATGTAACTTTTGCACCAATAGGCATACCTTTTCTCAATTTAAACGAAGCAACGTCTTTTTTAGAATAAGTAGCTATAGCTTTTTGCCCAGAAATTTTAGTAATTTCCTCAACTGCATAATCAATCAATTTTTTATCAGATACAGCAGCTCCAACCCCTCTACTTATTACAATTTTTTCGAGTTTAGGCACCTGCATTACATTTTTATATCCGAATTCTTCTTTCAAAGCAGAGTTTACTCTGTCTTTGTTTTCCTGTTTTAATCTTGG